>NZ_AXBW01000032.1:0-17105 GCF_000475355.1 Marinobacter sp. C1S70
AACCTTGGTCTGGAATACGCACGCTTTCACTCACGTTTGTTGCCAGTGCCGACGAAGCGCCTCGCAAACTGCCACAAAAGAGCCCGGCCGAGCCGAAAGAAGAAAGCGTTTCCCTGGTTGTGCGTTACGGGACAAACCAAATTTCCGCTCAGAGCGTCGAGGTCCCCCGCCAACGCGTTGAAGTGGTCTCTATACCCGAGAGCGATGCTGAGGCCTATGCTGCCTTCCTGAAGCAGAACCCTGCCGTTCTTTCAGTTGAGCCGAACTACCCTGTTTCAAATCCCAGGATGCCATCGCCACCCATAACCATAGCGCCCGGCGTTACCAGCGCGCAGTCCATTTCGAACGCGCCAAATGATCCAGCCTTTATTGATCAATATGCGTGGCAGCCCCCTACTCAGCAGTATCCTGGTGTCCATGACATTCTTGAGGCCGCAAAGAAATCACCAGAGAAACGTAAAGTCAGAATCGGAGTAACAGACTCTGGTTTCCATCAAGTGTCTGATCTTGTTTTTGACGGTGGCTACAACTTCTCAACCATTGATGGGCCCGGTTTGGATTTCTACACGCCACAAATAGATCCCTCCTGCACTGACAGCCATGGCACCGCCGTTGCCGGAATTATTGCCGCAACCACCAATAACTTCGAAGGCGTTGCGGGCATTGTTGACGCAGAGCTCTATGCGGCCCGCGTGATGAGCTGTGGGACCGGCTTATTGAATGATCTTGCAACGGGGATCTATTGGCTCTCCGGCCAGGCGACAGGATCCGCGCCTACCTTGTCTTCGCCTGTAGACATCATCAATGTGTCAATGGGTGCACCCGCACCCAGTTGCCCAAGCTACCTTCAAGATGCCATTGATTATGCGGCATCCAAAGGAATCCTTATTGTCGCCGCCGCTGGCAACGAAAGTCTGGATGTCAGCAATTACACGCCGGCCAACTGTGAAAAGGTAATCACGGTTGGCTCGGTCGGACGCAACGGCACCACCTCGAATTTCTCCAATTACGGCGATGGTATCGATGTCGCTGCGCTTGGTGAACTGGTTCGCACGCTGAACGGCGACGGTGAAGAAAGCTATTGGTTCGGCACTTCATTTGCAGCGCCAAACGTAGCCGGTGTTGCGGGGATTCTTAAACAACAAGCTCCGGGCCTATCTTCAGAGCAAACAGTGGTGCGCATCAAAGAGTCTGTTCGCTATCCTGAGATTTTCGATACAGGAACGTTCCGAGGAGGCATTCTAGATGCTAATAATCTGGTGACCAGGTTCCAAGCTGAGCTCGAAGAAGCCCACCCCCGGTTCAAACCTGCTTTGGCTGCTCAGGAGCGTTGTCATCGTTCTGCGTATCAGAACACATCGCCAGACCCATCTCAGCTTCCGGGACTTTTTGAGCTCGAAGCTGACGATAACTTGCTAGAAACTTCGGATGACTATTTTGCAGTCTTCGAATACCCAGACAGTCAAATGATTGGCGACGCGAAACTGATGACGGCAACCAGAGAATCCACCTTCCTGGTCAAGCAACTCAGTACCGACAATCACTACGTTTTCGACATTTGCCAACAAGATGGATCTGCCTGCAAATATGGGCGATCCATAGCGCTTAGCACTGACATCAAGAGCGTGGCCTCATCGGTTTGTGATATGTGACAATTTTTTACGCTGTTTTACATGCAAGACATGACGCTCGCACATACACTACGTGGCATCCATTAATCTTCATTAACCTTTGATTTGAATGAAAAATAACCAACCCAAAGCAAAGCTGAGTGAAGTTTAACCAGCGACACTTTTTTCGCACCCAGGGATCAGTTTTTGATTGGAACCAAAAACGCTCGAAGAGAGCACAACTGAAGAAGGAACCGGAATGGAAAACACCAACGTTGTAAACCCGACTGCTCAATCTGCAGATACTCCAATTGGCATTAACCAATCTGAGAAGCAATTTGCGCTTATTGTTTATATCCTTCAAGCCGTGAGCATATTTGTTGGGATCACGAGCATTGTCGGGGTGATCATGAATCACGTAAAAAGTGGTTCGTTAACCGACCCAGTGATCCAATCCCACAACAGCTGGCAGATTCGCACTTTCTGGTGGATGTTGCTGTGGAGTGCCTTGTGCATGATCCTCACTACAGTCACTTTCGGCATCGGTGCAATTCTGTTCCTTGTCCCCCTCGTTTGGTACATCTATCGGATTGTAAAAGGAATCATGCGTCTGAATGACGGCCAGCAGATTTAAGGACCAAGCCCGAAACAACCTCTGATACTGAAACGGTCACGGCCAAACTGACAAACCTGAGGCTGAAATGCCGCCGCCAAGGCGGCATTCCGCAGGGCCGGGCCCTCACCATATTCGACTTTTGCGAACTGGAGAATCCATGTCTGTTGATGCTTTGCTGAATTTTCTGATCACTCACCGGCTATGGGTACTCCTGCTTACCTTCGCGGTCGTCGCAATTGCGGCCATAGCGAAATGGCGGCTTGAGTTCCTGTTTCTGGTTAAACGCATCTGGTATCGACTCCCTCTAATCGGAAGAACGTCCCGCCTTGCAAAAGACTCTACAGCCAATGCGTTTTCCGATGGCTGGTACAGTGCAGAACGAAGTTTATGCGACGACTTCCGATACTTTGTTGATGCTTTCAAGCGGGACAAAGATCACTTCAACAAGTGCCACTCGTACCTGGACAAAACCGAGGAATTGGGTCGGAACAAATTATCATTCCTTGGTTGGGCAATACTTCTGGCATTGGTGGTTTTTGAGGCCATTGGTTTTGGTTTCGTGCTCTCCAAATGGATGATGCCTGATATGTCTGAACAAATGCAGACTCAGGTGGCCATTCCCATCGCGTTCGTACTGTCTGCCATTCTTGTTTTCCTTACTCATAGCACTGGACATGAGATCTACAAGAACTACCTTGCCAAAAAAGTTCGGACTTGGTACGAACAGTATGAAGGTGACAATCGTCGCCCGCTCACGCCGGAGTCTTTCAACCTTGAGAACGATGGCGGAGACGACGAATATCCGCGCTACTCTCAACTTCTGAACAGGGTAGACTTCAACGCAACTGTATCCCGCACCTGGTGGACGACAGGTATTACGATTTTCCTGATCCTGCTAATTGCTGTTGGAACATTTTATGTCCGTGCACAGGCCATCGAGGAGTCCATGCAGTACTCGGCCTCACAGGATCTGGGGATGAATTTTGAAGGTGCACTTGATGAAGGAGGTGGTTTTGGCGGATTCGGTGCTGCGGAAGAGCCTGTAAATGAAATCTCCACTGAGTCTGAAAACGAACAGCTTTCACCTTGGGATTCCCCCGCATTTAGAGGCAGCATCGGTACCTACGTCGTCTTATCCATTGTATTCATTGCGCTGCAAGTTGTCGGTGTGTTGGTTGGATACAAATATGGATTTGTTGGACAGGAATCCGCTGATGCTCGCAAATACATGGGTAAGTTCAACACTGCCAGCGAATATATGAAGCACTGGGAGCAGAAACGCACCAAAGCCAAACTTATTTCGCAAAAACATCTGGGAAAACTTCAGCAAAAGATGCTGAAGCAGGCCAAAAAGAATAATGCGGGCCTTGAAGATATCAACAGGCTCAAAGAATCGGCTCGCCGAACTTTCCACATCTATGTCGCGGAGAAAGATAAGGATGAAACCTGCAATGCCAGCTAAAGCTGCCATCACGCTTTGTTTATCGCTTGGAATATTGTTCTTTTCGTCAACAGTGGCAGTCGCAGCCGATGTTGCCTCATGTTATGAAGCCCCTGCCGTTGCCGGCAAATTGAGTGGATTCCAGCAAGAGCCCGAGCGGGAAGTAATCGTTATTCTCGACAGAACGGTTAACTACGGGCCGAATAACGGCAGACAATTCAAAGACAATGTCTACCGCACTCTGACCGACTGGGTAAAAGCCGGAGACGAACTGACCCTGATCAGCTTCGGTAGCCTACAGCCAGGTGGTTATCCAGCCACTTATTTCAAGGCCATGCTTGACCATCCGATCAACGGAGAGGCCCGAGAAAGAATCGGTGTCAGAACACTTCGAATGGTTGATCAGTGCATTCCCAAACAAAACATGGTGGTCCAGAAAAAATTTACCGAGGCGTTCGAGAAAGCCTGGAGCGATATCGACCCCGACTACCCAAACACGCCTTTGTTGAATGCTATGAAATACGCCGCGGGCGAGGTAAACCTTGGGGGAGAAAAGTCGTTTATCTTACTGATCTCAGATCTCATGCAGCACAATACCGACCGGCTAACATTTTATGGCACAAAGCCGACGAGCTACAGAGACAACGACTCCGCATTCCAGCTTGCCAGCGTGGATTCCATAGTCCGCGACACTGATTTCAAAGGCGCCAGAATCTACGGCATGGGCATCGGGTACGATGCGACGAGTAGAATTGGTTCGCGTATTCTCGAAAAGCTTGAAACATTCTGGAAAGCCTTCTTTCGACAGACTAATGCAGCTGTAGTTGAGCTTGCGCCTGTTTCGCTCACCCATACGCCAGGGAACTGATTGCGTGCAGCTGTTACTCAAGGCCGCCAAACTGGCAGCACTCTGTGAAGGAGATACAGAGATCAGGTTGGCCCACCTGGCTCGAGTGTTGCCATATCTGCACCCTGTTGAAGCTGGGCTCGAGCAATGGCTTGCCCGAAGACTAGGGCCATCAGAAGAGCCACCACTCAGGCTTACCAACACTCTAATTCGGCAGGCGGGAGAAGAGCCTGCCCTGCCGTGGAGTAAAGAGGTTACACAGCTAATCTCGGAACTGGCCTCAAAGGGGTACAGCATTCGTGATTTATGTTTCCTGACCGAGGAGGATGTGGTTTCCCGAAAAACTCCCAATCCACTCCGTTCGTTTATCACTACCTTTTCCCCTGCCAGAACGGCCGTCGACCAACCAGAGGTCTCGAAAAAGTCAGGAAGCGACCGCGAGCACACCCCATCGGCCATTTCCAAAGAGGCGGTTGAAAGCGCGCGACCGGCCTCCGCCAGCTTCATATCCCGTCGGATGGATGAAATAAAGCAGCTGGAGAATTCGCTAAATGAAGCGGTAAAAGGCCAGGAAACAGCTATAAGGCTGTTTGCTGATGAACTCCGTTATCGGGTTCTTGGCAACGCCAATGGCA
This sequence comes from Marinobacter sp. C1S70, assembly GCF_000475355.1. Lineage (NCBI taxonomy): Bacteria > Pseudomonadati > Pseudomonadota > Gammaproteobacteria > Pseudomonadales > Marinobacteraceae > Marinobacter > Marinobacter sp. C1S70. Next base: position 5,150 of record NZ_AXBW01000032.1, read on the forward strand.
GTGTCGTAAACGCCTTTTTTCTGATCGGTCCTTCCAATACTGGCAAGTCTCTGTTTACAGACGTTCTGGCGCAGGAACAGCATGGACGCGCATTAAAAACTTTCAACATGAGTCAGTACGACTCCGCAAATGAAGGTTTTGGCCTGACAGGTCTGCGAAAGGGTTATACAGATGCCCGGGAAGGGACTCTTACGGGTTTCGCTGCCACACACCCAGACGGCATTATAGTATTTGACAACATAGATCAGGCCCACCGCGGCGTTCAGGCACAACTTATCGAATTGCTGGCAACTGGAAAGATCGAGGATGCCTATACTGAGGAAATTGTCTCGTTCAAGCGAAACCTCATTTTTCTGACCAGCCGCGGGTCTCGCTCTTTTTTTGCCTCTGCAACCCAAACCGCTTTGATTGAAACCAACGCCCCCATTGCCGCAGCGACACTGTTAGACGCAATGCTGGAGGAGGCAAAGAGCAGGCAACAGCTTTCGGAGTTTGCAAAAGGGCTTACACAGGATCTTTACGAAGCGGCCACAGCTTTGCCTGTTCTTATATTCAGGAAACTTGACTTTACCGCCATGGCCAAAATTCTTGCGGATGATTTAAAAGCTCTGCAGGAAGATATTAAAAGGCATTTCGGCGCGGTTCTGGTTGCAAAACCGGAGAAAGCAGCTGAGATGTGGCTTGCCCGCTCTGCCCCGGGCTTCGATCTTAAAGAAGCGCGCGCCAATCTCTCCCGCGATCTGCTCGGGCTGTTTATGTCGTCACACGAAGCCCTCAGCAACGTACAGTTGACAATGTCCCCGGAGTTTGACCTGCAAACTGTCGCAGTCCGCAACGGCTTTGAATACGAATCTTTGGGAAATTTTCTTGGCCACCTCAAACGCCAGTCCCGCTCGCTGTCCTTCAAACTTGAGACCAGTGGCGGTGCCGCGCCTATCCTTCAGGCCGCCCACTGCAAGTTTAACAAGCTCGGGGCTGCGGAGGATTTCGAGGGGAATATAGGTCTTTCTGCCTGCATTCCCGATGTCACTTTCCAGGATATCGCAGGACATAACGCGGTTAAGTCACGACTGACCAGCCTGATTGAGATTCTATCGGGCGGAGATGCGTCGACCCGCAAAATTGAACTGCCCAAGGGCATCATCCTCCATGGCCCGCCCGGCACCGGCAAAACCATGCTGGCAAAAGCGACGGCAAATCACGCGGGATTGCCATTTATTCCGGTGACTGGTAACGACCTATTGGATCAGGACAATATCCTCAGAGTCTTCGAACTCGCCAGAGAGTACGCTCCCTCGCTGGTGTTTATTGATGAAATTGATGCCATTCCCAAGCGGGGCGAGGCGGGTCACAAGGTTGACTGGGTAATAAATCGCCTGCTTACAGAGATTGACGGGTTTCGCACCCGGGATGAAGACAAAGTGTTAATTATGGCGGCCACCAATCGTCTTCAGACCCTTGATCCCGCGCTGGTCCGGTCCGGACGGCTCGAGCTTCATGTGCATATCGGACATCTGGACAAAGGTGCCCGGCGTTGGTTCCTCACGTCCATAATAGAGGAGCTGCCCTGCTCTGCAGACGTTGACCTTGAGAAATTGGTTGCCATGACAGTCGGCATGACCGGCGCTGACATCAACCGTCTCAAACGAGAAGCTCTTTTCAGAATCGCACAGAGCAAAATTGAATCAATCGATAATGGGTGGCTGGCAAACCTGGTGCGCGAACTTAAATACGGTAAGCCCGTTGGAAATAAACAGATCCCCGAATTACTGAGGGAATCAGCGGTTCACCAAGCCGCCAAGGCCGTCGTATCAAAAATACTGCTCCCGTCAAAAGACATTGATTTTGTGTCAATTATCGCCCGGGAAAGGCAGCAAGCTGGTGTCTCCTTCACGAATAACGACAGTTTTGAGCTGACCGCAGAGGTAATGATGGCCCAGACGGCTACATTCCTGGCAGGACGAATTGCTCAAACTAAAGCCTTTGGTGAACGTGGAGTGGATGAAGCTGCAGAACCGGATTTTATCGCCGCAACTGAGCTGGCTTATCAGGCAATCGGCAGATTCGGGATGGGCGAGGGGCTACCGCCGATCCATTGGCCCGCGCTTAATAGACTAACTGACACCAGCCAGCTACCCGAACAGATTCTAGCTGCCCTCGGATCATGGCTGGAAAGAGCTTCTGAACTTGCCACACAAACACTGGAAGCCCACTGGCATATGGTTGTCTCCGTATCTGATGCGTTGGAACAGCAGGAAGTATTGGACAAAGGCGCTCTTCAGAATCTAACAACCACTTAACTGCATATAAAAACATTCAGACACAACACTCAAGGCCATTCAAATGTACGGACGTCGAATCAAAGGCTGCCTTTTAGTTCTAACGATTACCGTTTTCACGGGCTGTGCATCGTCTACCAAAGCACCCACTGCCGAAAAACACTATATGGATCTCGATCAGGCATTTCGCGAACGGGGTGTGTACTTGAATGAAAACGGTGAACTGACAGACTTGAGTGGACAGTGTGTAGAACTTCCATCAGGAACCCCTGAGTGGCAAGCCTGTTTTAGCAATAGGATCTTTAAGCCTGTCTTGCTCGATTATGAAGAGGTATTGACCAATCCCACGGCTACTAAGCTAATCAGGGCATTGCCAAAAGATGCAGATCTCAACAACCTGCAGACTCAACTGAAGCTGATCGCGGAGGGACAGTATCGAACCTGGAGCGGAGAGCTACTGCCATTTCCTCCGGAAAAAAAAGCAAGACAATCTTTGTCCCCGGATGCGCATCAAGCGTTCAAATCAGATATTCCTGCTTCAAGCCCTGAGGGCATTTCCCTCAGTACAGACGCCAACAAAATCAGATTCAAGTAAAGACAGCACCTGATGCACTCGAAAAAGTTTTTAAACAAGACAGTTTACCTATCCATCTTGCTTGCTGTCATCGCGGTATACGCCAGTTTGGAGCTGGTTCTTAATTACCTTCTGGTGGAGACCTACGAAGAGTCTGCCCTTGCACTATTCTCTGATAAGCAGGACAGGGTCGTTCAGATCGGATTTTTTGGCAGGATCCTGTCCGGGTTCGGTCTGACTTTGCTGATCTTTGGCATCGTAGGCGGCGCTCTCCGATGGATTAACGTCTATCGGCCTGATTTCGCCAACAAAAAAACGCTCAGAACATTAGGGAATCTAGCGAAACCTTTAACGTTCCTTTTCGTTTGGGCGGTACTGGTCATAGGCATTGAGGTTTTTGTGGAGGTTGCTGCCGCCAAATCCTCTCCTGAAGCGAAGCTTGCCGCAACCCGGGCGGTTATTTTTCGAGAAGCCTATCGCAGCGGCCAGATCACCTTCGAGTCCGCCCCCCAAATGGATGCTTTCCTTGAGGACGAAATTAACCGGAAAATCAGCATTGCTCTAATTCCATCGATTGCCTATTTCTCTGACAAATTCAAATACCAGATCAGAGACCAGCTAGAAAACATCGTAGCTAATAACGTTGAGCAAAACCGGCGAAAAGAATACCTGGAGACAGTTCCACAGATCCTGAAAACGATTGAACAAACCGCCAGAAACGAGGTGGCCGCTTACCAAGCTTTTGATAAGGCGATGACGGCAGCAAACCAAAAGCTGAGTAGCGGCGCTATTGAGTCTGAATACCAAGAAGTGATGAAATCAGTTGCCGGTGAGCGAAGGCGCCTCTGGCAAAATTTCCGCACTGAAACCAATGCTGACAGCATCAGTGAATTAGCCAAGAAGGTCGCTATTGAAATTTATTCGGAGAGTTATGATGCCCGCAAAAGGATGAGAAAGTGCGAAAAGAGGAAAGACCAAGCGTGCATCCAAGCTGAAAAAGAGCGCCACCGCGAATATATTCAGAGCCACGGTCTGAACTGGGAATCCTGGGAATACTGGAACGAAAGGTCCTTTTGGAGCAGCCTCGGTCAATTGGTTATCCTGCCTGTCACCTACTCAGCCTGCATAGCAGAGGGCGTTGGCAGAGCCTTAACCAGCGAAGGGAAACAAACATGCGAAGCCGTCATTCGTGCTGTATCCGCCGATAATGAGAAGGCGCTGGAGCAACGTAAGAACTTCCTGACGCAAAAATATGGCCTCCCACTTAATGCGACTGAGCCAAACTTCCAGAATAGCGACTATGTAGCCCGCAAGCTTGGTAAATACCTTTCGAATCTCGGATATGACCTTGGCAGCGAATGGCGGCAAGCCGATTCGCGAGATTTGCTGAAACAAATTGAAACGCGACTAAAGAACGCTCGTGAAGTCGCGATAAAGACTTACCACCGAAAGTCCCGTTTCGATTTTGAGTATGGCGCCTTCCGTAGTGCTGGTGAACTGGTCAAACATTCCGCCATGGTGAGTTTCTATCGGGCACAGTTGGGTGAGTATTATTTCGAAGGTTACTTACCTTTTAAGAACAATAAATGGCTTAATGAGGCTTCTTTTTACCATGAATGGAGTAAGACAGTACCCACCAGTCTCGAATACGTAAAACTGTTTTCTGATGAAGCCATAGGCGCCTTTGACAGTGGCGGTGCATTTTATCAGCTTGGGAAAGACTCTGTTGCTTTCGCCATTATCCCACCCGTTTCCATCGTACTGAGTGCACTTGCCGTTTTCGGGCTGTTCTTCAAGCTGGTCAATAAGTTCGTATTCTCGGTGGTTGCATCGTCCCGTCGGGCACTTTCAGTCATTGCAGTGGTAGCTCTCTTGATCATTACAATGGCAACGAGTAAAGCAGCCATGTTATTGGAGCAGGAAACGTCAGGGGCCGGAGTAAGTCTGTCACTTTTCGGTAGCGACGCTGAACAGTCTTTGAACGAACGCTCAATTGCTATCGGCTTTGGTCTGGCGCTCGACCTCGAGCACGCGGTATACGAAGTTGCTCAAAGCAAACACAGTGACGCGAACAAAGTACTCGACTGGCTGAGCACAGAAAAGATGCAAACCTTGATAGCACAAGAGAAGACATTAAGAGCCAATATATCCACTTTATTGCTTGAAGATTCCCAGTACGACCTCTCCGTTTCGGTTTTCGATAGGGAGAGTCGGATGGCATACAGTATGGCTTTGGGCTTGGACGACAACGACCAGATAGAGCGTATAAAAATTCCAAACTTCTTTGCCAATGCCGAGCTCGGACACTTTCTGGAAATCCCTCTATTCTTCAGTCCCAACTACAAAGACCTGCTCCTCGAGTCCGCAATGAATGCAGCCGATGTGGAGTTTTGGCTTGATATCCACAGCGGCTCAATACTCCGGGAATCTGCTATGGGCAGGATTGAGAGGTCTTTGTTGGATCGCTTTGAAGGGAGAAAAAATGACACTTTCCCCATTAAATACGAAGGGAAGCCCGTTTCCCATGGAAATCTGCTGGCATTTCGGTCCAAATCATCAGAAACCTACAAGTGTATCTACATGGAGTCTATTGACTATCGCCTCCTGGAACTCACCATCAGAGCAACCATTGATGGGAACAAATCAATGACAGAGTGCACGGTGGAAATCTAATGAAATATCTTAAAGCAGTTCTCGGGCTAGCTTGCTGGCGGACAATTCTGTTCATAGCGATCCTGACCGCCGTATTGATCCTTTTTTCTCTGCATCAAACGCGGGAACTGAACGACGCTTCAGCTTCCGCGCTTCAGGAAGCTGAAAAACTTCGTATTAAAACAGTCCTACTTGCAAGGTAATTTTCACTATGACAACCGTTGAAAATAAACCGAAAAGGTCCTTGAGCATACGAGCTCTGTTGGAGATCTTGGTACTATTAGTTACCGCTGGCTATGCAATCTACTCAATGCATAGTCTGAATCAGGCGAATATTGAAAATACTCAAAAAGTAGAACAGCTGATTGTTAGCTTGAATGAGCGAGTTGATCAGTTTATAGCCTCTGATGATGAAGTTTATAACCGCTACATAAAAAATCTCAGGAAATCGCTTGATTCCCTGAGTGAGGATGAGCGTGAGCTAGTTATGTCGGTTTATGATGTGAGGCAAAAAACCGGGGAGTAAGTGGCTGCAACCGAAAAGCAAGGGGTGACAAAGTCACCCCCATTGGATTCGCGCCATCTAAAGTTCGGAATCAAATCCTGTGGCAATCCGCCCGAAAACACTTACCCTTAATCCACTTCGTCAGGATTTAAGCTTTCCTCAAGCCGATTCCTCAGCTGTGTCCTCAAAAACTCGGCGAAACGCATACGCCGTCGCTTTCGCTGACGCTCAATAAAACTGTAGGCGATGAAGAAAGAAGCAAGACCGGCTAGCGCTGTAATAAGCAGCTCTCCTGGCATGCCTCCGAGCGCAAAGCCAAGGATGAGGATCAAAAACGAGATAGCACCAAACGGCGCAAGCAACCATAGCGCGAAATCTCGCTTTACTTCCATCAGTATATCGGCGACACCCTGAAGGTTTTCAGGCACCTGCTCCCAGCCTTGGCTGTGATTAATCAGAGCCATCGCACCGTAGGTTTTTGGCCGCTTGAAGGAGCCTTGAAAATCAACTTCGAATACCGTGAGCAGGTCATCTGGCTTCACCGGGCCCACGCTGAAAGCCTCAGGAACAACAACCGTTTCAATCTGTCCGTTTTCACAAAGGCCACTCATTATCCGAACGTGCTCAGCCACATCCGTGCTAATCTCACTCCTATGAGTGAATTCGTCAACTTTCCCGCTGGCATACCTTATTTGGCCTTTTTTCTGGCTGGTCGAGTGAAGGACTTCTCTCTTAAAACTCTCGATGCGATCAGTTATATCTTTGAAGTAAAATGTTTTGCGCTTTATTTGAAATTTAAATCGGCGCTCACCCGGCGGCTTTTCAAAGCCGTAGCTCTTGGCCGGCAGTATTTTCTCATCCGGGGATTGATTTTCATAACCGCCAGAGGAGATCACGCGTGCAGCCGAGTCATGATTTGAATCGTGAGAGGTGTCGTCTGCACAGTTTTCCGGTGAAGAAACAACACTGCTTTTTACTTCCCTCAACCCGTAGGTTTTTACTCTCTCGCGGGATTCTGAATGAATCCAATCAATCATCTTGTTAAAGGCACGATTTTTCTGTTGAACACGCTTGCGCAACTTAAAAGACTTCCAGATCCCCGCCATCGCACCAAGCACAACGAATACACCAAACGTCCACAGCCAGCCACCCACTGTTTCAGGGGTATAGCCAGGCGTACACACTTTCCAGGAACAAGCCCCAGAGAGAACAAGCAGTTCCATCGTGAGGGAATACGCCGGGCCTATTAGCTGCAAATACTCGTTAAACAGGGGTTCAGCCGGATTTCTGTGCTGCCAGATCAGAAAAGTGCTACCGTATAAGGCCAAGACAATCAGGAATAAGGTCACTGCTCTTTTGACCGCATACTTATAGAGCATACTGAGCAAACGCCCCGACGCCAGGCTAACGGGCTTATTCCCCATTGGAAGCTTGCGCTCATCCTTATCGGTGTGACGATAGGCCATGACAACTTCTGGCCGTTCCTCATCCTGCGCTTCGGTTGCGCTGGCCAAACAGACGGTTACGGCCTCTCCTGTAGTGATGCCTTTCAACAGATCCTCGTTTTTATAGGAGTGCATATAGCGGGTTTCAACACTGCCATCAATTTTTTCCAAAGAGAGACTCGTGACACGGCCTTCTTCGTAATGATTCCTCTCGACGGAATCTTCGTAGGAGCTATGCCTACCACTAGACTGGTAATGATGTTTCCCCAAACTTACAGCTTTGTCGCTTATTGATCTGATCAGCCCTGAAACAAACTCAGCTCGTACCTTATATCCCGGTATCGACTCCTCGAAAACGGCATCATCATCCGGCAACAACTGTTTTTGCGTCTCTCTGAAATTATTCAACACACCCATGCCAAAGGCTCCTTATACACTCACATTGTTTTTTGAAAGCATGTTTGACTTGCGGGCTTATTGCTGCGGATAGCGTTTTTCAGCCTGCCGCCAGGGAAGATTATTGCAAAATAAAACCCATGAAAGAATCACTTGGAAATGCCGTGAACTTTCAATTAAAGTCTGATAAAGGAATCGCATAATCAATCAGGGAGCACTTTTTTGCTCCCTGGTCGAATTTTGACGACTTAGATCGCGTTGGGATTTTTCGTGTAACGTCTCAGGAACGCCGCACTAAATAGAGACACTCCGGATAGAACATTCACCAACATCCCCCATGCAATATAGTCAAAGACACCCATTGGCCCCGTACGAGAGCTATACCTGAACAAGTGCTTTACTCCAAAATAATCGATCAACATTGCAAAATATGAGTAATAGAAAAACAATATCATTCCCAAATAAACAAACGCTGCTATCCTGACAATGAATCGAGAAGCTCCGCCATAGAAAGCAATCATGTTAACAACCAGAACACCAAAAATGGCTGGACCAATGCTCTGATCCATTATACTGGCTGAACCGCCAAAATTTGAATCCATAACCGGTAGGTAAAGCGAAACAATTGCTATGATTGAAACAATAACACCTCGGATATTGTGACATCCGCCATTGAATAAACTGACCAATTTATCCGGGAAGCCGCGATTTTCTTGGGCGAACTCTTTATTTGACTCGTTCATCAGATATCCTTAGAAATTAGTATTATTTGCAACTCAGACTTTTAAAATTATAGTCGAAGGTAGCCAGTGAGGACCCACGCATTAAATCGTCAAAACTGAAAATTTCATAGTTGAGGTCGAGATGCCATCAATGGCCGTCAACGTAAGAATTGTATGATCGTTACCTTTCAACGAATACGTGAATTATCTTCGATTCTCACACCTAACCTGGTCGGCAACGCCTAATCCGATTTCTTTCGGTGATACACCATAGGTTCTGGTAATTCCCAAGCCACCGAGCTCAACAACCTTCAAAAACGGTTTTAGAAACTAAAGACCAGAACATTTCCTTTTTCAGACTGAGAATGTGCTTCGGATCCTCGGACAAGGAGGAAAAAAAGATAGCAATGATGCGAAAGAGTGCCATCTCTCGACGCCTTATTATCTTTTGTTCGCCATTAAGAAATGATCTCTGCATTTATTAACTATTCTTTCAGCTTCCGGAAAACTAGCGGGGTTTTATAGTCAATGGCTCGTTCGTTAAGAGAAATCAACTCGAGGATAGCTGCAGCAGGTGTTTCAAGAGACACGGTAAATTTGTCTTCGTCGACCGTTCCCTCAATAGCTTCGTTCTCTACTTGTCGAGTGAAAAAGTCTGTATCAGGGCCCCAGACATAAGCCTCGCCCCTGTGCAGTTTGATCTCACCGAAAAGATACTCCCCAGGCTGATCCGGGTAGGCTAACGTACTGACGTAGAGCGTATCGTTACGCTTGCTGAAATACAGCCGCCTTTTAACAAGATGAAATTCATCATCTTCCCATACTACCCTGACAACCCATGGTTTCCCCTTGCTGTTGAAGCGCACATAGACCACCTCATCTTCATCAAGCAGCCAGGTCCCAGCAATCCTCGCCTGCTCTTCTGCAGAAAGCCTCGTATCGGGAAACGGTTCCTTTATGACCACATTGGAGCATCCGGCTATGAAAACGAAGCAAAACATTGCAACGATGAACCTCATTACATTTCTCCGAATTCGAATAGGGACTTACGCCCAACCAAATCAAGAAATTGACTACCTTCCATAGACTCATGCTCATTAAGAAACTCGGCTACCGCCGTTAGAGGCTCCCTGTGCCTACTCAAAAGCTCGAAACACTGCTTTTCCGCTTCTTCCAGCCAGTGACTCAGCCGCTCCGTAACAAGCCCCGACAGTTTGCCAGACACTAACCCGGCGACATTAACCGTTACAGGCCCTAACTCCTCGTCCAGCCCGCATTCTGTAATGGCGTGATAAGCCAGTTCATTAGCTCGATTAAGATCGGATGTCGCACCGGTAGACATTCGCTCTGCCCCGAGCAGAATTCGTTCAGCCTCTCGCCCGGCGAGGAACACGATCAAATGAGCCTTGAGTTCTTTAGCGGTCATACTCATTGCGCCGCGAGGGTTGTCAGAGTCTTCCCGGTACGAAACAAAACCCAGGCTATCGGTGCGAGGTTGAATGCTAAGGTAGTCCAGCTTTTTATCGGGCATCATCAAGTGGGTGGCAAGGGCATGCCCTGCTTCATGACATGCAGTTGACCATTTTTCTTCCTGCGCGAGCTTGAGATCGGTTCTTATGGAACCATACACCACACGGGCGCAGGCTTCTTCGATATCCTGGGCAGTCGGCTCCCTACCCTCACTAACGGCGTGATAAATGGCTTCCCGGATCAGCGCATCAATATCTGCCGCCGAGGAGCCCTGGGTTCTCATTGCAAGGGATTCTACTTCCTCTCTACTCGCATCCAGGCCTACCTTTTCGTATCCCCGGCGAATCATTTCCAGACGGGCCGATTTATTGGGCAAATCACATACGATGACTTCGTCGAACCGCCCTGCTCTTAATAACGCTGGATCCAGCCGCGAGCGGTAGTTGGTTGCCGCAAGAACAAGCACTGGATGTTTTCGGCTATCGAAGCCGTCCATTTCCGAAAGCAGCGCATTAATTCCCGAAACCTCCGGCCTCCGCTCTTTATCCCTCGACATGGCAAAGGCATCAATTTCATCAATAAAGATAATGCTCGGTGCATACTGACGCGCTTTGGCAAACAACTCCCGGACAAGCCGCCCTGATTCGCCATAATATTTCTGGACAAAATCTGCACCGTTCACGCTGAAAAAGGGAAGGCCACACTCGCCGGCCACAGCTTTGGCGAGGAACGTTTTTCCGGTGCCTGGAGGACCTTCCAATAGGTATCCCCTGGGAGGACTAATACCAAACTTTCCGATCTCCTTGGGTTTCGAGAGCCAACCAACCGCCTGGAAGATCTTTTTCACCGCACGCTCGTTACCTACAACGTCAGCGATACGTTCAGTAGGCACCTGCCCGAGACCGGCCACACCACCGATATCCTCTGCCGAAACAGCCTTCTCGAGGCGGGTCAGATCTGGCGACATCACAAGCTGGCCATTCTCCAACTGCCCTTTCCAGGAGAAATTAAGGCGTTTCTGGCTGCGTCGCAACTCATTGACAAGTCGTGCGCACCTCAGCAGTTCCAGGTGGGAATTCACCCACCGGACAAAGCCTTCAGGTTTATCTGAGCGATACGCAAACACACCAGTAACACCCTGGAAGTTCTTGGCCAGATGGAAGAGGCGATGATTCTCGGCCGATTTTTCCAGATTCAGGCCAAACACCAGCATTGGTACACCCGGGAACCGGGTCCGCAGGTCAATTGCCTGCTGCAGCGCCACCTTTTTAGCGCTATTACCCTCATCAGGGTCCCCAGAAATTACAAGGTCAAGGAGAATCAGGTCTGGCCTGGCATCGCCCACAAGGTCAAATACCTGGGAAGAATGAGACGCCACACGAATTTGGGCAGAAACCAGCTCGTTTTCCAACAAGGATCTGGTTTTTGTATCGTCGTCGATTAAAAGAACATTCAGGGGGGCCTTAAGATCATATTCTTTTGAGAATTCAGTCAGTAACTCCCTGACCCCTTCTATTTTCGCCCCCGCAGACTCGGAATCTTGAGCGCCCGCTGAAGATGCATCGAACTCTTCCAGGGCACGATCCAGATACTCAACAACGTCTTGCTCAGGAGCCGACGAAGCTGCCCGGGCAGACAGGGATGGAAGGTGAGTTAGCAGATGAAGGGTTGCGAGCTCAATTGAGCAGAACGGCACAGATGTTTCGACAAGAGCATCATTTGCGGAGGCATTCCAAGCGTTAGCGTAGATTTCAATGAGGCTGGACGCGGGCAGTTCCTCGAAAACAAGAAACTTGCCTTTACCTGCGCGGCTCAGAAACTCCGGAGACAGTCCTCTGGGGTTGTCTTTGCTCTTTTGGAGAATACCTGCAACATTCTGGGCATCCAGGGCGCCGTGCATATTCCGGCCCATC
>NZ_AXBW01000033.1:0-7855 GCF_000475355.1 Marinobacter sp. C1S70
TTGAAGTCACGGATTCAGGTTCCAATGAACCACTGGCGGCGGATGCCCGGTTAGAGCTTACGCATGTATCCGGCGTAATGGACCGCACGGCGTTCACCAACCTGAGCGGGCGCCTGTTGTTTGCCCTGGAAGCGGACACGTTAACCGCCGGCCTACGAGACATCCGGATAGGCGAAATCGACTCTGGAATCGGCATTGGGCCGATTCAGCTCCTGGCGGATTACGAAGCCAACCTGGCTGCGCCGCGCAGGGGGCAGCTTGCCGTTCAGCAGGCAACCGCCGAGTTTCTGGGTGGCCGGCTTCGGGTAGCGCCGCGCACTGTGGACCTCTCGAATCGGCCCTGGCATGTTCCAATTGATGTCTACGATCTTTCGCTGGAGCGACTGCTGCAGGTGTATCCGGCGGAGGGCTTTTCTGGAACCGGCACGTTAACGGGCAGGATTCCGGTCGCGGTGACCGACGCCGGTGTGAGAGTAGACCAGGGCGCATTGGAAGCTATATCTCCAGGCGGCAAGCTCATCATGCCGGCCGAGCGACTGCAGACCATGTTGGGCATCAGTGATGCCATGGAGCTGGTGGTGCAAGCTTTGCAAAACTTTCACTATTCGGTGCTGGAGAGCACGATAGACTACGATGAAGAGGGCAAGCTGGCACTCGGCCTGAGGCTGGAAGGTGAGAATCCGGATCTTCGTGGCGGGCAGCCGGTTGTGCTCAACATCAATCTCGAAGAGGATATCCCCGCCCTGTTAACCAGCCTCCAGCTGAGTGGCAGAGTGAACGAAGCCGTGACCGAAAGGGTTCGGGAACGGTTACAACAATCCGGGCAGGAGGCAGTGCCATGACAAATCTATGGCGTTGGTGCCGGCCACTGGCGGCCAGAACATTGCTGGTTTTAATGTTGCCGCTGGCGCTATTTGCGTGCACACCCACTGTGCAGATGGCGGCACCAAAAGAACCGATTACCGTCAACCTGAACGTAAAGATTCAGCACGAGATCTACGTGAAGGTGGACAAAGAAGTAGACGAGCTGTTCAGCGAACAGGGGCTGTTCTGAGCGACACCGGACAATGCCAACGGCTGACCAAGGGGTTGAATATGAAACGACTGATACAACTGGGCGCCTTTGTGTTGGCGCTCGCCGTAGCAATACCGGCGCTGGCCATGGGGCTGGAAGAAGCGAAACAGAAACTGGACAGGGCTAAACAGCAGGGCCTGGTGGGGGAAACGCCAACCGGCTACCTGGACGTAGTGCGTGCAGAAGGCGATGCCCAGGCTGTGGTGAAAGCCATTAACCAGGCCCGCCGGGATGAATACACCCGCATTGCTGAAAAACACGACATTCCGGTGACACAGGTTGAGACCGTGGCCGGTCAGAAAGCCATGGAAAAAACGCCCGCAGGCCAGTTTGTGTTGATCAACGGCAAATGGGTGAAGAAGTAAGTCTCAATCGGCCGCCGGGGCCTGCTGCCGAATGGGAGCGGAGCCCATGCTGGCCGACCAGAGCGGATACGGAATGCCAGCCAGCCGATTCATTACAAAGGCATGGGCCAACAGCAATGCTACTCCGGCCATAAGCACTGGCAACTGCGCCGGGTTGGGCATCAGGCCCAGGGAAACGATCAGTGCGGTGGCCCCGGCCGGAGGATGGGCTACCCGTAACACCACCATCAGGCAACTGGTAAGCCCCAGCGACAATGCCGCCGCACCCACCCTGGGCAGATCAACACCGGTCATAAATGCCGATGCCTGCCCCTGAAGCCCGAAGATATACAGAGCCAGCAAGCCCATCAGCGCGCCGATCAGGTGCCCGCAGAGTGTATTTCTGGGAGACGCCGGTTGCGCCATGGGCACATAGAACAGAATAAAAGCCGTGGCGCCCAGGAAGGGGAAAATGAAGGCCTCCTGGGTAACCAGCGCCACAAACGACACCAAAGCAATGCTGAACCCGCCATTAACCAGGTTGAACACCGCCATCACCGTGGTACGGCTGTACTTGCTCGCCATGCGCTCCAGGTGCAGTGCCTGAACCAGGCCTTTGGCCAGTTGCCAGCGGAGTTGCTCGTTCCTGCGTCCCATACTGCCTGTTCATGCCCTTATTTGGTGCGTTCAAGGGGGCGGGATGATAGGCACTGACGAATATCAAGGCAAACAGGGATTTTCGATAATGGTTAAGAGCTTGATGAATAACCTGTGCTTTTATCAGAAAGAAAACGCATAAAAATACCGGGTTCCCTTTCTGCGAATAACACCGTATTTTCTGGGAAACCGTTGAACAAAGAGTGCGGCATGGGAAGCAACTGGCTGATAGGCATTGATCTGGGAGGCACCAAAACCGAAGTCATCCTGATGGACCGGCAAAGCCAGGAGCATTATCGCCAACGCGTACCGACCAGTGTTGGCAACTATCAAGCCACCCTGCAAACCATCCTCGCCCTGGTAACACAGGCCGAAGCCCACGCTGGTGCCGCCGGAATACCCGTGGGCATAGGCATACCCGGCAGCGTTTCGGGTAAAACCGGGTGCATTAAAAACGCGAACTCCACCTGGCTGAACGGCCAGCCCATGCAGCAACACCTGCAAGAATTACTGCAACGGCCCGTAACCCTGACCAATGATGCTAACTGCCTGGCGCTTTCCGAAGCCACAGACGGAGCAGGGCGCAACCACCACACGGTATTCGCCGCCATACTGGGCACGGGCTGTGGCGCAGGCATCACCGTGAACGGCCAGCTGCTGACCGGCCCCAATGGCGTAGCCGGCGAATGGGGCCATAACCCGTTACCCTGGACACCGGAAGCTGAACTGCAACAGCGCCCCTGCTTTTGTGGCCGGTACGGCTGCAACGAAACCTTTCTTTCTGGAACCGGGTTGTCACTCACTCACAAACTGCACACGGGACAGCAACTGCCCGCCCACATCATTGTTGAAAACGCACGAAATGGCGACTCGCAAGCCACCGACACCCTGAAGCAATATCTGGAGCACCTGGCCCGGGGCCTGGCCGCCGTTATCAATGTTCTGGACCCGGACATCATTGTGCTGGGTGGCGGCATGAGTAATGCCGAACAGCTCTACCAGGAACTCCCTGCCCGCCTGCCCGGCTACGTATTCGGCGGCGAATGCGACACGCCCATCGTAAAAGCCGCCCACGGCGACTCCAGCGGCGTGCGCGGAGCGGCCTGGCTGGCCAATACCTGAACCCACTCACAAAAAAACCACCGCACGACGCTACCTGTCGCCCCCGTGACTACACTGGAACAAAGGCAACGCCAGAGGAGGGCACACCATGCGAGCGAATACTGTGGCAAAACACCTGATGATCGCCTTGGCCATAGCACTGCTTGTGCTGGCATCCGGCTGGCTGCCCGCACAGGAAAACTGCACCTACCGCAAAGACGCCCTGGGCAAGATGCGCTACCAGTGCGACAGCGGCGAACAGGGC
Source organism: Marinobacter sp. C1S70 (assembly GCF_000475355.1). Lineage (NCBI taxonomy): Bacteria > Pseudomonadati > Pseudomonadota > Gammaproteobacteria > Pseudomonadales > Marinobacteraceae > Marinobacter > Marinobacter sp. C1S70. Next base: position 3,443 of record NZ_AXBW01000033.1, read on the forward strand.
ACACTCCGAAAAGACGCATTTGGCCACTGGAACGACAACCGCACCGGCAACCGCTACCGAAAAGACAGCCTTGGAAACTATCGGTCTTCTGATGGTGAAGAGGTGTGGCGCAAGGATTCGCTGGGGAACTGGCGGGACCGGGAAGGGCGGCGGTGCAGGGAGGATGCGTTGGGGAATTTGGTGTGTGAGTAGGGTAAGGGACTGATATCGAAGGACATGCACTAAAATCGGGCATAGGTCTTGGAAACTAAAGCAATCTCTTGCAGTATTGAGACTATAAAAAGTATGCAGGCTAAATTTTTGAGATGTGCCATATACTTGGCCAAGGTCCGGTAGATTCGAATAAATCTGCATTTATAGAACAAAGCATTTCACGGACAGGTTGCGGATAGTGATATGGATCGAGTAGTACAGCAGTCCTCGCCAATACGAGAAGTTGATGCAACCCCTTACGCCGCTTCACTTATAGAAGGGCATCGGGACTTCGGTTATAGCCTTGAAACTGCATTGGCTGATGTTATCGACAACTCTATTTCTGCTGGTGCAACAACAGTTCAGCTAATAGCAGATACAGCCTCGGAAGAGCCGACAATTATCATCGCAGATGATGGGTGCGGTATGCCGGAGGCCGAGCTTATTGAAGCAATGCGCCTCGGCTCGAAAAACCCTGCAGATAAACGTGCTGCCGATGACCTTGGGCGCTTTGGCCTTGGTCTGAAAAGTGCCAGTTTCTCCCAATGTCGTTCACTCACCGTAATATCTGCACAGGACTCGAAGCTGTCATGTGCTCGTTGGGATCTTGACCGGGTTTCTCGAAGAAATGATTGGTCACTGGAATTGTTGGACCATCATTCAACCATTCCTGGAGTTGAATTGCTGTCAGATCACGGGACGATTGTTGTTTGGCAGAAATTAGATCGGTTAATAGGAGGCTATGGGGACGACCGAGTAAAACGTATAAGTCACCTGAATGAAGCGCTTGGTCTGGCCGAACGCCATTTGCGGTTGGTATTTCATCGATTCCTCGAAGGTCGGAACCCGAAGATTCGCCTGTTGCTCAATGGCAGAGCGCTTAAACCTATAGATCCAATGGCGTCAACTCATCCTTCAACACAAAAATCCCCTGAAGAAGTCTTGGCCTTAAGCAAAGGCACTGTGCGAATTCGTTGTTATACACTTCCCCATCACAAAAAAATGACTCGGGATGAGTGGGAGGAAGTCGGTGGCCCAGAGGGTCACCTGAAATCTCAAGGTCTTTATATTTACCGAGAGAATCGCCTCATTATCTCAGGCGGGTGGCTGGGCCTCGCCCGACAAACAGAGCTTACTAAATTGTGTAGGATTGCTGTCGACATACCCAACACCATGGATTCGGACTGGAAGATTGATGTCAAAAAAGCATCCGCTCAACTTCCCCCTCAAGTGCGAGAAAGGCTTAGAAAAGTTGTTGAGCACTTTGTTGGTACTTCTAAGCGAACGTATCGAAGGCGCGGCCAACAACTGGTAGACGAGACGAAGCAGCCTATTTGGAATCGAATTCAGAGAGACGGACAGGTTTTCTTTCGCCCGAACGCTGATCACCCGGTTTTCAGAGCATATGCAGATCAGCTACCCGACGATCTGAAGGACGGGTTTTATCGTTGCATTAGAATTGTCGGATCAGGATTGCCCATAGAAACGCTGCATGCGGAGCTGGTGGGGAATGCTGAATCAGTGGTTGCTGATCATGCTGACGAAGAAGATCTGCGTCAGCTGGTTATCACTATGGGGGATGCGCTGCTAGGTTCCGGTATACCCGCTGATGCCATTTCAGGCGCAATGCAGAGCCATCCGGTTTTGCGTGATAACTGGTATTTGGCTCAAGAATTAATCAAAGAATACCTGAATCAATCCGAAGTTGGGGGCTTAGCGTGAGCAGTAGTAGCTATGATCAGTTAGTTGGTGTTCTGGAGCAGGCATTATTTAATCAGCCACGAAAAACAGAAGAGGAACTTCGGAGTTTGATAGCAGCCCTTGCAGTTCCTGTCGCTCCGGATCTAAGTCCTGATCAGTTGGAGCAAGTCGCTAGAGAGATCGAAGCTAAACAGGGGATTAAGGCTGGCTTGGGAGCGGTCGTTGACGGGGATAACTTTGAACCTTGGTTAGACGATGCGAAGTCTAGAATAGACCCGTTCTATTGGAGACGGTATCAGAAACTTCTGTTGCAGAATGGACTTCCCCGAGATGTCGTTACTTCTACCGACAAGGTCACAGACAAAATTCTCGGGCGGCTGGGTGATCCGGAAAAACAGGTACAGTGGGATCGTCGGGGAATGGTCGTTGGTCATGTTCAAAGCGGAAAGACGGCAAACTATACCGGGCTAATTTGTAAGGCTGCAGATGCGGGATATCGATTAATAATTGTGATTGCTGGTATTCACAATAATCTTAGAAACCAAACTCAAGCAAGGATAGATGAGGGCTTCATTGGTCGTGATACTGGTAGAACTCAAGAGAGAGGTAGTGGATCTGCTAGAAACAAAGTCGGGGTAGGGCACTTTGATTTCACTAGAACTCCAGTTAGTCTGACAAACACCATAAAAGATTTTAACAAAGAAACTGCATCAACAAATACGAGTGAGATTGACTCGTATAAGGTTCCAGTTGTTTTGGTGATCAAGAAGAATCATCGAACTTTAGGAAATCTTTTGGACTGGCTTAGGGATAATAGTGCTCGGGGTGATCTCGAAATGATTGATCAGCCCATGCTTCTTATAGATGATGAGGCCGATAATGCTTCAATAAATACGGCATACAATAAGAACTTAATAACAAAGATAAATGGCCAGATTCGTGATCTTCTAAATATGTTTCATAGAAGCTGTTATGTTGGGTATACCGCGACTCCATTTGCAAATATATTTATAGATCCGGATGAAGATGATGAGATGTTTAATGAAGACCTATTTCCAAGAGATTTTATTATTGGGTTAGATGCACCAACAAACTATTTTGGACCCTCAAAGGTTTTTATTGATGGTATGCCTGAAGATGGTGCCCCTGTATGGCTAAGATATATAAATGATAACGAAGATATTCTTCCGTTAAAACATAAAATTGATCATGACCTAGATGAGATTCCGAAATCCCTATTGATGGCTTTAAGAGCCTTCGTGCTTTCCAGAACAATAAGGGATTTGAGGGGAGCTCAATCATCACACTGTTCAATGTTGGTGAATGCCAGTCGGTTTACTGCAGTCCAAAGCAAATTGAGAAACAGGATTCATGAAGCCTTAGATCGTATAAAAGACTCAGTGAGGGTGAATGCTTCTCTTGGTAATGCGGGGTTGTCAGATCCTGAACTGTCAGAACTGAAGAAGGTTTGGCACCGCGAGTATTCATGCACGGAGTTCGAATGGGAAGAGGTGCAAGCTGCCTTGCTGGAATCGATTGCTGCAGCAAAGGTTGTTGAGGTTAATAGCAGAGCTAATGATCTTGATTACTCGCATAGTGGGGATCGAGGACAAACGGTTATCGCGGTGGGTGGTTTTTCGTTATCCCGGGGGTTAACGCTGGAAGGTCTCACGGTCACCTGGTTCCTCCGAAACACCATGATGTATGACACATTGATGCAGATGGGGCGTTGGTTCGGGTATAGAGATGGTTATGAAGATCTCTGCAGAATATGGATGCCAGAGGACGCAATAGATTGGTACGCATTCATTGCTGAAGCAGCGGAAGAGTTGCACGATGAGCTGAAGACAATGGAGAAAGCTAAGGCAACGCCTAAAATGTTTGGGTTGGCTGTCAGAAGTCATCCCGCATCTTTGCTTGTTACCGCAAGAAATAAAATGGGGGCAAGCTCCAAAGTTGTGGCGAAGGTGGGGTTATCAAATCAGTTCATTGAGACGGCGAAGGTCAGTATTGACCCTAACGATATTGCTATAAATAAAAAAAACGCCAGGTTGTTCGTTGATAGTGTTTTAAGCCTTGGGCGTAATGTCGAACGAAATAAATGGGGATACTTGTGGAGAGACGTCCCTGTTCGTGAGATTGACCGTTTTTTGGCGGGGTGGAGGAATGCCGAACAAAGTATCACGACAGACACTGCGCCCGTGCGAGCATACATCAATGCGCGGGTACCGCAAGAGCTAGCTGACTGGGATGTGTTGGTAACTAGTAAACGAACTGGGGAAGAAGATAACTCTCTAGGGTTGCCTGTCATTCCGGCAGAGCGGTCCGTAACTCTTGGTGAGCCAAGGCTGCACTATATGGCATTTAGCGGCAAAGGCATGCGTCTTGCGTCTAGAGGAATAGAGAAAGCTGGCCTTACAGAGGCAGAAGTTATTGAAGCCGAAGAGGCCTACTTGGAAAGCAATAAGGATAAAGCCGAAAAAGGTAGGATTAATTTCCCCGTGCATATTCCGGCCCATC
>NZ_AXBW01000034.1:0-57895 GCF_000475355.1 Marinobacter sp. C1S70
GAGCGGAGTCACTGATTCAGGAATCTGGCCAACGCTGAATTCCGGATCTGACATGTCCCCCTGAATGGGCAGATTAACTTCGATCACGCCGTCACGATCCGTGAGCAGAGCCAGACCCAGTTTGACCGGAGCGTTAATGGCCTGTTCGCTGGCCACCGCAGAGCCCAGTTGCATTCGATCCAGGATCACTTCGTTGGATGCCTCAAGCCGGGTACCGGTTATCTGGTAGTCCAGTGCCATTTCCAGCTTGCCGCTGTCGACTGAATAACCCAGATAGCGGCCAAAATAGGGCGATAGTAATGGCAACGCCATGTCTCTCATGGTGAGTTTCAGGTTACTGGGCTCTTCGGTACCCAGAGCACCCAAAGTACCGTCAAACCGCACCGGTGCCACACCCGCCAGCTGGCCGCTTATCGCCACCCGGCCCTGTTGCGGAGGAACATTGCTGATGCCGGTTACCGACCCGGTCAGTTCCCGGAACGCGGTGCTGAAGGCCGGCTCCAGCGTGCGGTCGGTATAGGCCATGGAACCTTGTTCCACCACCAGTTCACCAATGCGGAAAATAAAGCCCGGCTCGGAGGCTTCCGACGACTCGGTTGGGCTGGTTTCTGCCTCGGAGGCCCCGCCATCCTGAATAATCTGCTGCAGATTGTGCAGTCCGTCGGCGGCCCGGATGACATTAACCGCCGGGCTGTTCAGGGTCACGGTGCCGATTTCCAGCCGGGCGGGATTAAGGTTGAACTCCACCGGGGCCAGGCGCAGCAACTCCCAGGACACCAGCTCCCCGCCATTGCCCGGTAGCCGCGTGGCCAACCCGGCAATTTCAGCCGTGCCGCTGAAGGTGCCGGTCAGGGGGTCATCCTGGCCATCCAGATCCAGATTGCCATCGAAACCCAGGCGCCCGTCCACCAGCTCCAGGTTTGCGGCATCGGCAACATAGGGTTGGATAACGGGCAACAGGATTTCGCTGCCGGACAACGCGCCCTCAAAGGTAAACGGCGCCGGAGTCATCTGGCCAATGGCGGTAATCCGGCCACCGGCGCCGAGTTCCGCGGAGACATCGTAGGAAACCGGTTCATCCAGGCGGTGGGAGAGGCCACCCATGGTAATGGCCAGATTATTCACGGCAATGTCGGCGTCCTTTTCCGGCACCTGATCCCACCAGCGCACCTGGCCACCGGAAAGCTCGACGCCTTGAACCGACCAGCGGAATGGCTCGCCCGAACCAGATGCCGGCTCCGAAGCTTCGGATTGATCGGTTCCAGCGGTTGCCAGAGACGCCTGCCAATCCACCTCGCCCTCGGCATTCCGGGACGCAGCCAGCGACGGTTGCTGGATCGACACCATACCAACGGTGGCCTCGCGGGCCGTCAGGTCGAAGCCAATGCCCTGAATGGCAATCGTCTCTGTAGCAAGGGCGGGCTGGTCATCGGAAGGCGAGAGCGCCAGCGCCAGTTGCTGGATAGTGAGGTTGCCATCGGAGGTGATCAGTTCAAAGCGATCGCCACCGGCCAGTTCATAGCGGGATTCCAGGGTCACGGTGCCAGCGCGCAGCTGCCACGGCAGATAGGGAGCCAGGAAGTGGGCGAGGGTATCGTGACGAAGCCCTGAAAGCCGGAGCCGGCCTGCGGAGTACAGCGGGGTAACGCTCAGATCCCCCTCCCATTCAATCACCTGCTCACCCAGAGCAGCCATCACGGAATACTGACTGTCGCTGCCATCCCGGGGCCAGGTGGCCAGATCGTTCAGGGTAAGATCCAGCGGCGCAACCCGAAACTCGGCAGGGTCGCCACCCTGGGAGAAGTCACGGAACAGCAGCTCACCACCATCGATGGTCACCTGCTGGAAATACAACCTGGGCGGATTACTCGACTCAGCGGTTTCAGGCCGGGTCGTGTCCTCTTTCTCGGGATTGGCACTGCGCCAGTCCCGGGCAAAATTGATGTCATGGTCCTGCAGCAAATCCAGGCGAACGTCCGGCTCCACCAGACGGATTTCCTCAAACCCGATGATACCGCGGAGCAAACTGAGGAAACTGAGATTCACCCGCAGGTGATCAAACGACGTCACCGGCTCCCCATCCGCATCCTCTGCGGAAAAGGCGTCTGCTTCCAGGCTGAACGCAAACGGGTTGAACCGAACATTCTCCACCTCGGCCTGCCAGCCCATGCGCTGGTTCAGCTGTTCCGGCAGCGACCGTTCCAGCCACCAGGGCAGAATCAGGAAGCCGGCCAGGGCATACAGGCCCAGTAGCACCCCCAGTGCGATCAGCAGGTTCCTGACCAGGTGGCTCTTCCGGCGACTCGCTACTCGGTGGCTTGCTACCTGGTTATTCTCTGCCTCTTTCTCTGCCACAAGACTCTCCCTCTATCTGCCCACGGCGCCGTGGCCGGCCATGGTGCAAGCATAGCGCCCGTGTACGGTGTTTGTCAGCGAATTCACCAGACCGCACACGAAACCTGACAGCGGCCACCGAACCCGATATGCTCCGCTGACGTATGACTCCCTGTGTTGATCAACGGAGACGAGCAGTATGGATATCGGCGATATGCGTCGGGATTTCGAAAGCGAAGGGTTGGACCGGGAACACCTGAACGATGATCCGGTGCAGCAGTTCCAGGCCTGGTTTGAGGATGCCAGAACGGCGGGCATTCTGGAGCCCAATGCCATGTCACTGGCCACCACCGGTGCCGATGGCATGCCCGATCTCAGAACCGTGCTGCTGAAGTATTTCGACAACCAGGGCTTTGTGTTTTACACCAATTACGGCAGCCGCAAGGCTCAGGAGCTTCAGGAGAACCCCCGGGCGGCCCTGCTGTTTCCGTGGATTGGCCTGAACCGCCAGGTGCGTATTCAGGGTGCGGTAGAAAAGGTCAGCAAGGCGGAATCCCTGCGCTACTTTTCCTCCCGACCCCGGGGCAGCCAGATTGGCGCCTGGGTCTCGGAGCAAAGCCAGGTGATTACTTCGCGAGGCCTGCTGGAGCAAAAAGTCGCAGAGATGAAACGAAAATTCAGTTCCGGAGAAATTCCGCTCCCCAGTTTCTGGGGCGGGTACCGGGTGGTTCCGGAGCGAATCGAATTCTGGCAGGGAAGGCCGAGCCGGCTTCACGATCGATTTGAGTACGTGAGAGAAGGCGATGGCTGGACAATCCAACGACTGCAACCCTGACCGGCCGGCGATCTGGCTATGCCACCAGATCAACCGGAACCTGTCCCAGGCTCCGGCCTGGATGACAGCCGGTGAGGGCGAAACCCTGGCGCGCCTGGAAGGGCCCAGGCGACAGGAATACCTGACCAGCCGCTGGCTGATCCGCCAGGCTCTGGCCCGGGCCAGTGGCGAGACTCCGGAAAGCTGTCGCCCGGTACCGGGACGGCCGGTTGCCTCCGCCAGCCCGCAGGGTTGGCACCTGTCCCTTAGCCACAGCCAGGGGCTGACTGCCTGTGCCACCGGCCGGAGCGCCCTGGGGATTGATCTTGAACCGAGCCAGCGCCGGGCAGACTGGGCCAGAGTGACAACACGCTGGTTCACCGCCGTTGAACAGGAGTGGTTGCTAAGGGCGGACGATCCTTTCAGTTTCCTCAAGGTCTGGACTCTGAAAGAGGCCTGGCTCAAAGCGACCGGACGGGGCATCGCCGGCAACCTGCAAACTCTGGAAGTGCGCAAGAATTTCGAGCTGTACGGGGATCAGCCAGACCGACACTGGCAGGCCAGTTGTCTGTATGCCGAGGGCTTTCTGGTCACCCTGGTTTATCCCTGCGATGGCAGCCCGGATAACACCAGTCTCTGGCCGGAGATCACCTTGCTGGAACCACCGCCGGATGACTACAATCTGGAGCCGGCTCCCAGCCTCGACCTTACCTGGGAGCCACTGTTTCACCGGCTGATCAGAGCCCGACCCTAGCGAGGCCACCATGCCCCAGACCACCGGCCGTTGCCCCTGGTGCGGCACCGATCCACTGTACGTGCACTACCACGATACTGTCTGGGGGCGCCCCGAATACGACGATCAGGCGCTGTTCGAGAAACTCTGCCTGGACGGACAGCAAGCCGGTCTAAGCTGGATTACCATCCTTCGCAAGCAGGAAAGCTATCGTCAGGCCTACGCCGGATTTGATCCGGAGCAGATCGTCCGCTTTGATGATGAAGATATCGACCGCCTGCTGGCAGACCCCGGAATCATCCGGAATCGCCTGAAAGTCCATTCCATTATCCGCAATGCCCGAGGCTTCCTGGCTCTGCGGGATCAGGGCATCTCGTTCTCGGAGTTTCTCTGGCAATTCGTCGACGGCCGGCCGATCCAGAATCGGTGGCAGGCACTGGCCGAGGTCCCCGTCACCACCCCGGAATCTGAAGCCATGTCCAAGGCCCTGAAGAAAGCGGGCTTTAATTTTGTGGGCCCCACCATTGTCTACGCCTTCATGCAGGCCACCGGCATGGTCAATGATCATCTGGTGACCTGCCATGCCCACGCCGAGTGCCAACAACTGGCACAATGATCTTACCGGGCCGGTTGGTCGTAAGTTCCCCAGACACGCCATTTCGGGAGCTTTACGGTGCGCATTACCCTCGACGAACTCAAAAACCTGGAACAACCGGTGATCGACCTTCTGGAGATCCTCTCCCTGGAGGGGCAGCAATACATGGCACGGCTACACGGCCCGGAAGGCATGAAGGTGCTGTCCGATCATAAGGGGCAGACCCGGCTGTTCCGAAGTGCCTGGCAGATTCAGGACACGCTTTCTGGCTACACCATCCGGGAAACCCAGGTGGTGCATCCCTCGGCGTACCACGAAATGGTTGGTATGGCGCCGGCAGACATCGAACCCATGCGGATACAGGTACAGAGGCAGAAGTCGTGATCTCAGTTGCTCGCCTGGCCGTTCTGGTCGGCATTGCCGGCCTGATTCCATTCATTCTTGGCACCGCTGGCCTGTTCCTGATGCCAGCCAACAGCGTTGCCATTCTGGCGTGGTTCTATATTTACAGCGCCGGTATTCTCGCTTTTATGGGCGGAATCTACTGGACCATTGCCATGCAGCTGGAAAACCGCTCCTACCCGCAATCGCCCCTGGTGACCATGCTGCTGAGCCAGTTGTTCTTCGTTGCCGCCGGTATCGGGCTATTACTGCAGACGCCACAGAAAATCCCGCTCTACATCGTCGCGTTCCTGTTGCTGTATCTGGTGGACGCCCGCTGGATGCGTACCTACTGGCCGGCCTGGTATCTGAAGATGCGATTGGTGCTGACCACCGTGGTACTGGCCTGCCAGCTAACGGTCGCTGCCTGGTTTTTCCTGCTGCACGGTGCCTGATTCAGGCACCGTCAGGATCTGTTCCAAACAGCGCCTGCAGTTTTCTCAGGGCCCCTTTCTCGATCTGTCGCACACGCTCCCGGCTCAGGCCCATCTGCTCCGAGATGGTTTGCAGAGTCTCGGGTTCAATCAAGCCAAGCCCGTAACGCCGGGTCAGGATATCCCGCTCCCGGTCCGACAGTTCCCCCATCATGCGCTCCAGCCGAATCATCCGGTCCCGCGCCCGAAACGGCTGATCCGGGCGGGTATCGGCACCCGCATCGAGACTGTCGGCCAGGGTCACCGATCCGTCTTCAACCAGCGGAACATCGGTCGACACTTCCCTGGACGCCAGGGCTCTCAGTTCGCCAATCCTGGAGGGTGTGGCCTCCATTTCCCGAGCCAGCTCGGACTGGGTAGGCTCCCGGCCAAGGGAGTGATGCAAGCGCATGGACACCTTCTGCAACTGGCGGATCTCCTCCACCACATTCTCCGGCGTATGCACCACACGCACACCCCGCTGCAGGCAGCGGCGCACTTCTTCACTGATCCACCAGTAGGCATAGGTGGAGAACCGGAAGCCCTTGCCCGGGTCGTAGCGCTCCACAGCCTTGATCAGACCAACATTGGCATCCTGAATCAGATCCGACATGGGAATACCATGGTGGCCGTAGCGCCGGGCAATGTGCACCGCCAGTCTCAGGTTGCTCTGGATCAGGCGGTGACGGCAGGCCATGGCAAGGTGATAGGCCCGGCGACAGCGGGCCGAAAAGGCGCAGGCATCGCCCAGGCTACCCACCACATCCCGCAGGGTTTGTGGTGTATCCTCGGGTAATGCCAGTTCGGTATGAATCACCTTTAGCGACCGGATCAGCTTTCTGGCCAGACGCCGTTCATCGGTTTCGCTAAGGAGGTCATGCCGGGACGCATCCCTGAAATACAACCCGACCAGGGAATCCCTTTCACCATCGTTGGGCAGCGTCGGAAGCGGTCCCGGCCGGCTCTGTATCTGCATGGCTCGGTACCGGTTTGATATTTACAGGGAATACGCAGATCAGGCAGGCATGGATTCCCCTGCAAACAGCGGGAAACCGAAATACGGAAAGGCAGATATGACAGTGAGAGGAAGGGATCGGTCACGCCCGGCCATGAAACCTCACAGGTTGTGAGACGGCCGACCGGGCGCCCGATCTGGAGGCAAGACTCCTCCATTACCCACAGACGAAGCGACCGGTTCCGCCTGTGGGTAATTCCTAGCCGGCGGTGGTTGATGCCGCCACGATGGCATATTCGTGGTTATGGGGTTCAATCAGCGCCCCGTGCAGGGCCACAATCGCCTGGTCGTATTTGTCTTCATCAACCACGAACTGGATATCCACCTGGCGCATGCACTGGTGGATCGCCAGCACGCTGATGTCATTATCAGCCAGTGATTTTACCGAACGGGCAAGAATGCCCGGCACCTTCATATCACTGCCAATGGCAGACACCAGGGCCACTTTGCGGGTACTGATTTCGGCATTGGGGAACTCTTCCTCCAGTGCCTTGACCACCCGCTTCACGTGCTTGAGCGTGGTATCCACGTAGTGGGTAATGGTATTGGCATTGGTGTCCTTGGACATGAACCGCACTTTAAAACGGCTCAGTACATCCAGGATACGGCGGTCGGAACCCGGCTCGCCCTGCATGTCCTGGTCGAACACCTCAATGGCAAATACGCCTTTGGCACCTGCCACGATCTCCACCTGGGGTTTTTCACTGACGTAGTCGCCAGTGATCAGCGTACCAGTGTGCTCCGGCTCGAAGGTGTTCATCACCCGCAGCGGAATCTCGTTCTGGCGCAGACCTTTACCCGCACGGGGGTGAATCGCTTCCATCCCCAGGTTGGCCAACTGGTCGGCGACGTCGTAGTTGGTACGCCCTAACGGAACCACCTTGTCTTCGCCAACAATGTTCGGATCGGCAGAGCTCAAATGGTATTCCTTATGGATGATCGCTTCCCGGGCGTTGGTGATCACCGCCGTGCGGCTGAACGTCATCTCACTGTAGCCCCGGTCGAAGGTACGCATCAGACCTTCCTTGCACTGGGCATAACCGGTCACGATTGGCAGTTCCCGGCTCAGGTCGATGGCATCGAAGGCCTGCTTGAGCTTTTCATCCAGCGGCAGCAATTCACTGTCGCGCCAGCCGGTGAGATCGACAAAGCGGGCGTTAATACCTTCCTGCTGCAGCTTCAGGGCGGTATTGAAAGCACTGTGGGCCTCGCCAATCCCCGCCAGCATCTCCCGCACGGTAAGCAGATGCTCTTCAAGCTGGAACTGGCCATAGGAACACAGGCGCTGCAGGTCGATCAGGCAACCCCGGACACCTTCAATGCGATCAGTAATGAACTGGTCCGCCTGCTGCTTGAGCATCGGATCGGCAAACAGCTCACCGTTGATGTCCGTCAGCAGTTGAATCAGCTTGGTAAGGTCGTCGCCCCAGGCCCAGTCGGATTCGGCATCGGCAAACAGGGCATAGACCCCCGGCTCGCCGGTTTTCTTGTGCTCCAGCAGTTCATTGGTCACGCCGCCGTAGGCAGAGACCACAAAAATCCGCTGGTAGAGGTCGCTCTTCTTGCGCTTGCCAATAATGATATTGTCGCGCACGGCCTCATAGTTACTCATGGAAGTACCGCCGATTTTCTCGACGGTATGTTGTGCCGTTGTCATGTCGTTGCCTTTGCTATCCTGCGGAATGTAAGTGTGGGATGGCGGGCGTCTTACGACGCCTCGCTAACACCTTCCTGCATGATCTCATCGACACTCTCGGCCAGGATTTTCACACCCAGGCGCAGATCATCTTCGCTGGTGGTCAGCGGCATCAGGCACTTGATCACCTCATCGTTCGGGCCACTGGTCTCGATGATCAGACCGTGCTCGAAAGCACGCTTGGTGATCGGCCCGGTCAGATCTGCATGCTTGGCCTCGATGCCGCGCATCAGGCCCCGGCCTTTCATCTTGAACTCACCCGGATACTTGTCGCAGATGGCCTGCAGGGCATCACCCAGCACCTTGGTCTTGGCCTTCACTTCGTTGGCAAAGGTGTCGTCCTTCCAGTAGGTTTCAATGGCGGCACGGGCAGTGACAAACGCCATGTTGTTACCACGGAAGGTACCGTTGTGCTCACCGGATTCCCACACGTCCAGTTCCGGCTTGAACAGCACCAGTGCCATCGGCAGACCATAGCCGCTCAGGGACTTGGACACGGTCACAATGTCCGGCTTGATGCCGGCGAACTCAAAGCTGAAGAACTCGCCGGTACGGCCGTTGCCCGCCTGGATATCATCCACAATCAGCAGAATATCGTGCTTCTGGCACAGCTCGGACAGACCTTTGAGCCACTCGGCACGGGCGGCGTTCAGACCACCTTCGCCCTGCACGGCTTCAACAATGACGGCAGCCGGCAGCTCAACGCCGGAAGAGCTGTCTGACAGCACCTTGTCCATGATAGCCAGGGTATCAACGTCTTCGCCCAGGTAGCCGTCGTAGAACATGAAGTCGACATGCCCCAGAGGAATACCTACGCCACCACGGTGATGCTCGTTACCAGTGGCTGCTACCGCACCGGTAGTGACACCGTGAAAACCGTTGGTGAAGGAAATGATGTTGGTACGGCCTTTCACCTTACGGGCCAGCTTCATGGCCGCTTCCACACAGTTGGTACCGGTGGGACCGGTAAACTGCATCTTGTAGTCCAGACCGCGGGGATCGAGGATGTGCTTTTTGTACGATTCCATGAAGTCGTGCTTGGCGGTGGTGAACAGGTCCAGGCCCTGGCTCACACCGTCCGCTTCAATGTACTCAAGCAGCGCTTTCTTCAGGATGTCGTTATTGTGGCCGTAGTTCAGGGAACCGGCACCGGCCAGAAAGTCCAGGTATTCCTTGCCATCTTCGGTGTACAGATGCGCGTTCTTGGCGCGGTTGAAAATCACCGGAAAAGCACGGGAATAAACGCGAACTTCAGATTCAGTAGACTTGAAAATTTCCATTGTCTTGCCTCTTAGCATGTCAGGTTCGAGGTAAATGCGCGGGAGCCTGTCGGTAAAACGTGTCGGTCGCAACAGACCCGCCGAGCGTTGCTTTAAGCCGTATGGCAGGCCCACCCCGGGTGGCCTGCCGGCTACTACAATCTCGTCAGTGGTTCACGCCAGAAGGCGTGAACACAGGCTCTCAGACAGGGTTCGTGAAAGGCCCGATGCGCAGCAGGAACTCAGAATCGTGCTTGCCGCCAAAGTGGGTCTCTTTCTCGAAATGCTCGTGGTAGGTGAGCTCGGCTCCCAGGTCACGGGCGAAAGAGCGGAACAGCGCCCAGGAGGCCTCGTTGTCTTCGGTAATCGTGGTTTCCAGGTGCGTGACATTGCTGCACGCGTCCCGGCCAACGATTTCCTTCAGCATCCGCTTGGCGAGGCCCTGTCCACGACCTTTCTCGTGAACCGCCACCTGCCAGACAAACACGGTCTCGGGCTGTTGGGGAGGGATGTATCCGGAGATAAAGCCGACCAGATCGCCTTCCTTCTCCGCGGCCACGCCGGTCTCGGCAAAGTGGCTGCACTGCAACAGGTTGCAGTAAATCGAGTTGGGGTCCAGCGGTGGGCATTCCGCAACCAGCTGGTGAAGCCTGTAGCCATCATCCTTCGTGGGTTTGCGCAGGGTGATGGCGGTGGTATTCGATCCTTCTGATGTCATAACGTGATCAATTCGCTGCCAAAAGTTAGTGTTGAATTATATAGACCACAAAATATATTTCAAGTCGACCCCGGTCAGCCATCAAACACGGCCCGAGCCCGGTTATTTCAGAATAGACCGGATTGAAGCATTTGCCAGTGACAGATTGGTTACCGAGAAGACGGAAAAATGATGTCCTCCGGCGTAAGATGGGTGCCGTCAGTCAGACGTTTTCGATAGGACACAGCGGCAGGCGACCCTTCGGGCCAAAGCCGGTCAAACTGCGCCAGCCAGACCCCGATATCGTAAGCCACCGGTATCAGCGAAATATGCAGGCCGGATCCCGCAATTGCCGCCAACGGCTCCATAAAAGGGCTTGCAAAGCCAATGCGGGTAACCAGCCCCCGGGAGTCTGCGCGCAAATTACCCATCCCGGCCGCGCCGTTATTGGCCACGATCCGTTGTTTTTCATCCACTTTACTGGACCAGACCACAGGCAGGCACGTGTGGGTGCAAGCAATTAGGTCGGCACCGGTGGCGCGAAACCAGTACGCCAGCTTCTCCTCGCTACCCGAGGTAATAGATTCGTGAGCCAATCCCCACCCAGCCAGAGACTCCGGATCACCATGCAAGATCAAAATCTTTAGGCCTCCAAATATCAGGCAACGGTATCGTGGCAATAACGAGAGTTTCTTTTGAATATCGGGATGTCGGTCCGCCACCACCTGCAGGCGTTCCATGATCTGATTGGACCGTTCCACCACGCCCTGATCCACGTACTCCGGGTACGCGCAGCCACAGCCCGCTCCGGCATTGGGGATCGAGAGCTCGTAATCCACGTTGCCGAGAATCGCCGTGTGATCCAGAACCCGGCTATTGATCTCCCGGAACAGGGCGTCATCGGCGTTGAACCAGTTGAAATCACCATTGAAGACCAGCTTCACCCGGTGGCCATGGCTTTCCTCTGCTCGCACCATGGCCTCTATTTCATCAAGGGCGAAGGCGTTGCCGTAAAGACCACCAACGATGTACAGCACATCCTCAGAAACATGCGCGGGCTCTCTGCAAAGAGACTCTGGCTTGTAGCGATAGGCCAACGGGCAGCTGCGCCCCTCTGTATCAGACATGATCTGGCCCCTCCGTTTTGGTCAGGCGCCTTCGGCGGCCACCGACTTTCCAGCCAAACGCTTTAACAGCAAGGGCAGGAAGAAACACGCCGTACAGATCAGGAAACCGTAAGCATTCACTCCCAGCAACATCGCATAGGCGCCGTCGCCAATCGCCCAGCTTGATGGGATCAGGCCCACCGCCAACAGAACACCAAGACCGAGCCCGGTCCAGAAACTGAGATGGAAGCTCCAGGGCGACCACTGGGTAAAGCCGTAAAACAGGAAGACCGGCGCCAGTCCCATGACCATGGTTCCTGAGATAGTCGTGGCCTTGAGGATATCAGTGCCGGCGAACATGGGCAGGTTACCCAGGAAGGCAAAAATCACCATCACCACGGCCCCCACTCTCATGCTCGGCAGCTTGTCCGACGCACGCCGCGCCAGGCGAGGCAGATCCACCGCAAGGGACTTGGCCAGCGAGGTAAAGGTGGAATCGAGAGTGGAACCGGCCGAGGTCATCATCACCACGCTCATGAAGAACAACGCCGCAAGCCCCAGGGACTGGCCCACTGCTGCGGGCGCGTTACCCATGGCCTCAATGCCGTTAAGCCGGGCGTGAACGCCCACCAGACTGAAAATAAACACCGCCACAAAGCCCAACAATCCGGCGACCACAAAGCTCTTGAGCATGGTCTTTTCCTTGTTCACAAAGCCCCGGTCAGTCAGCACCGGATCGTGGAATGGATAACTGAACAGTTGCAACAGAGCCACCAACAGCAAGTCGAAACCAGCATTGAGCCGGAACTCGCCATTAGTCAACAGGGCGCTGGTGTCGTTGGCAGGGATGATCAGGAACAATACCGCCCCCACAAAGAACACAAACACGAAGGCCTGAATCACATCGGTGAAGATCGACGACCGCAGCCCACCCTTCAGACTGTAAGCCAGGGTAAACACCGTAAACAGCATCGCCGCCGCGTAATACTCCCACTCACCGGGCAACCCGAAGTAACCGCCCACCACCGCGGTGTTACTCCAGACCTCGTTATAGAGCCGGATAAGAACCGCCGCGGCAAACGCCAGACTGGCCAGCCGCCCGAAACGCGACGTCAGAAAATCCTGCAGACTCCGGGCCCCGGTCTGGGTCCGGATCAGGTAAATCACATAGCCTGCCACCGGGATGGACAGCCAGTAACTGGCATAAGCCAGACCGCCCACCACACCATAAGCCGCTCCCAGATTCGCCGCATTAGTCACCGACTTGGCAAAAATCCAGCTGATAAAAATACTCGCCGTCAGCGACCACTGACCCACCGGGTTGCCCTGATCATCGGCGCCCTTATAAAAAGAGTTTGCGTTCTTGCTCTTGGGCGACAGCGCAAACATAACCACGCCGTAGACCAACAGGAATCCCCAGAACAGGGATGCTTCGGTAAAATTCATTGTCTTGTTCCTGGTTTACTGTTTAACGAATCTACGCAGGCGCCGAACAACTCGCCCCAAAGCGGTAGCACGAGAAACACCGGTGATGCCGCAACATGATCCGCTCGTCCATACTCTCCGCCAGCGTGCCTCCGAGGTCATACTGCGGATCATCGTCCACCAGGGTGCAGGCATACACCCGCACCTGTTCGCCCTTCTTCACCAGCATCCGCGTATAGGTGCACATAAAGTGCGACCGGGATTCCTTCGTCGGATACTTCTCCATGCAGGTCTCGGTAATCTCCGGGCTGCCATCTTCCGAACCAGGCGTGCCCAGGTCCGGAAACGCGGTGAACGCGAGGTTCTCCGGAATACCCCATTCCCGGAAGATCCCACGGAACGCGGCTTCGACATCTGCAGGAATTTCCTTCGGATCGGTCTGGCGGGCAATGGATACCTTGAAACCCTGTTCGATCAGCCAACGGATGCCCTGCAAGGCCTCATCAAAGCTGCCCTCGCCGCGGTCCTTGTCGTGCCGGGCGCGGTCGGGAAAATCCAGGCTTACCCGGAAGTGGATCGGATAGGGGTTATCCAATAAGGGCAGCACCTGGTGCTGGCGCTTGTGCAGCGGCTCAGTGGCGTTGGTGAGCACAAAGCAGGGGCGGTACTGGCTCGCGTAGTCCAGGATATTGACGAAATCCCGGATCACGAAGGGCTCACCACCGGTGAAGGAAAACTGCTCCACGCCCATGTCAATGGCTTCGTGGATAAACGGTTTCACGTCAATGAGCTTCATGCCCGGGATGCGGCCATCACCGGGATGGGAACCCTCCAGGCAAAACGGGCAGGCCAGGTTGCAGGCGGTACCGGTGTGTATCCACAGCTCTTTTAGCCTGTCGGCATCGATGTATCCCCGGGGATCACCGTTGCGGGTGTGGGTCCAGCTATCACGGGCCCGGGGTTCCAGAACTTCCACGGCCGGAATGCGTTTAGCGCGGGCCGGTCGGGTTTTGGTCAGGGGCATAGTGGCTCCTTGGTGTATTCGTCTTTTTCCCACGGCGCCAGCCATGGAGCTTCTCCAGCAGCTTCAGAATGCCTTCAGGGGCATGAGAGCGCTTCCATTCACCGGCCGCGTACTTGGCCGACTCGTTCCAGGTCGGGTAGGGGTGAATGGTGCCCAGGATCTTGTTCAGGCCCAGACCGTGTTTCATCGCCAGGGTGAACTCGGCCAGGATTTCCCCGGCGTGCGTGCCCACCACCACAGCGCCAAGAATCTTGTCTTTGCCCGGCGGTGTCAGCACCTTGATAAAGCCATGGTCCTCGCTTTCGGCAATGGCCCGGTCCAGGTCATCCAGGCCATAACGAGTAACCTCGTAGGCCACGCCCTTTTCCTTTGCCTCAGCCTCACTCACCCCAACTCTGGCCACTTCCGGCGAGGTAAAGGTGACCCAGGGCATTACCCGATAATCCACCTTGAAGCGCTTGAACTGCCCGAACAGACCGTTGACGGCCGCGTACCAGGCCTGATGGGCCGCAGCGTGGGTGAACTGGTAGGGCCCCGCCACATCGCCGCAGGCGAACACGTTCGGATAACGCAGGCTCATGTCCTCGTCCACCGGCACGGTGCCATTGGGCAAGGTGTCTACGCCGATCTGCTTCAGGTTCAGGCCAGCGGTATTGGCGGCACGGCCAACCGCAACCAGCACCTGGTCGAAAGGAATGCGCACCTGATCACCCTCATGCTCGCAGTAGGCAACCTTCTCTCCATCCTCTGTACGGAATTCCACCGCAGAATGTTTCAACCGGACATCGATTCCGTCGGCTTCAAACTGCTGGAGCACCAATGCCGAGACATCGGGATCCTCTTTGGCAAGCAGCCGCTCCCCTTTTTCTACCTGGGTGACCTGACTGCCCAGCCGGGCAAACGCATGGGCCAGCTCGGAGCCAATAGGACCACCACCCAGCACCAGCAAACGTTCCGGTTGTTCCTGAAGATCCCACAGATTATCCGATGTGAGCGGCTGCATATCCTGAAGTCCGGGGATCGGCGGCACCGCCGGTTTACCCCCGGTGGCAATAATAATGCTACGGGCGGTCAGATGTTCGGTACGACCATCGTTGTGCTGCACTTCAAGCTCCCAGGGCGAAACGAAGCTGGCTTCGCCGGCAATGCAGTCCACACCCAGTTTGCGGTATCGCTCCGGGGAATCGTGGGGCTCCACTTTCGCGATGATATCCCTGACCCGGGTCATGATGTTTTTGAATGAGCCTTTCACCGGCACCGACTCCAGCCCGTAGCGGTTGGCATGACGCAGGGTATCCGCCGCCCTGGCGCTGCGGATCAAGGCTTTGGAGGGCACGCAGCCGGTATTCAGGCAATCGCCACCCATCTTGTGCTTCTCAATCAGCGCCACCTTGGATTTCACGGCAGCGGCGATATAGGCCGACACCAGCCCGGCGGAACCGCCGCCGATGACCAGCAGGTTGTAGTCAAAATGCTCAGGCTTCTGCCAGCCGGCATACACCTTGCGACGGCGAATTAAGCCCACTACAAACTTGGCAATCAGCGGGAACGTCGCCAGTAGTGCGAAAGACAGCACCAGGTTAGCCGAGAATATGTCATCGGTAGATTGGATCTGCCCCAGTTGGGTGCCCGCATTCACATATACAAAGGTACCGGGCAACATGGCGATCCAGCTCACCAGTGCATAGGTACGCAGCTTCATGGCCGTGAGGCCCATGGCCAGGTTAATCAGGAAGAACGGGAACACCGGCACCAGGCGCAGAGTTGCGAGGTAGAACGCCCCGTCTTTTTCAATGCCCCGGTCCATTTTCGACACAGTTTCCCCGTAGCGCTTGCGCAGCGTGTCCCGCATCAGAAACCGGGCCACCAGGAAGGCCAGGGAGGCACCGATGGTTGAGGCAATGGAGACGGCAGCCAAGCCATAAAGATTTCCGAAGAAAGCGCCGCCCGCCAGGGTCATGATCGTAGCACCGGGCAGGGACAGGGCTGTTACCGCCACATAGATCAATGCATAGCCCGTTACTGCTAACACCAGGTTGCGGTCAATCCACTGTTCGATTGCACTCTGATGGGACTGCAGATTTTCCAGGGTAAGCAGTTTATGCCCGTCGAAACCCAGGAAGATCCCTACGAGAGCGGCGATGACCAGAAGAAGTAATAACTTGCTGCGATTCATATCCATGCCTGTCTTTGGTGTATAGACCATACGCTGTTATAGCAAAGACACGATCACACGCTGGATGTTACAGCGCTTCTGAACTATTATTTTTGAGCAGTCGCTACAGAATGCCGGAACTTTTGCAGGTTCCGAAACACTTATAGAAAGACAAACAGCCAGGCTTATTTCGACGAGGGACGGAAACCCATGGATACAGCGGTACGCCCGGAATCTGAGACATCAATGATTGAAGACCTGAAGCGGGGCGACGCCACGGCATACCATCGGGCTGTGCGAGACTATTCACCCGGCATGCTGGCGGTAGCCCGGTTTTATCTCGACCATTCAAGCGCAGAAGAAATCGTCCAGGACTGCTGGGTGACGGTGATTGATGCAATCCAGAAGTTCGAAGGGCGGTCCGGCCTGAAAACCTGGCTACACCGTATTGTGGCCAATCGCTGCAAAAACCGGCTTCGAACGGCTAACCGGGAGGTGGCCATGGACTTCTCCGAGACCCTGGAGCCGGAACTGGCCAACCGTTTCAATTCCACAGGACGCTGGGATCTGCCCCCCAAGCTGCAATTCCATGATTCCGCAGACACACTGATGGAAAACGGCGCCCTCAGCAATTGCCTGGATAAACACCTCTCTGCGCTGCCCGAAACCCAGCGTTCCGCCCTGATTCTCTATGAAGCCCACCAGCACAAATCGGACGATGTCTGTAACATTCTGGATGTCAGTGCCTCTAACCTCCGTGTACTTTTACACCGTGCGAGGCAAAAGATCTTTCTCATGGTAGAGACCTTCCAGGAGACAGGCGAATGTTAATGTGCAGGGACCTGGCCGAAATCGCCGGTGACTACATCGATGGCGAACTCAGCGGTCGGCAGAATCTGTCTGTGAAAATGCACCTGATGATGTGCAAGGACTGCCGGACATTTATCGGTAACCTTCGCGCGAGCAGTGAACTAATGAGGGCTCACTCTTCCGGCAAGGCCGATGACGAGTTTATACGCAGGATTGATGAACGGGTCGCCGAAGCGCTGAACACCCGTAAAACCAAAGGTAATGATTCAGACTGAACAGGATCTGCAATGATCAATCAGAAACCCGTCCTCGTCTTCGACGTTATCGAAACCATTTTCTCGCTGGAAGCGCTGGCCAAGGCCTTTATGGCCGAAGGCCTTCCCGAACACGCAAAAGATCTTTTCTTCGCACAGTTGCTGAGAGATGCCTTCGCCACATCAGCAACCGGAACCTATGTCCCTTTCGTCGACTTGGCCCGGGGAACATTACAGGTCTTGCTGGCCAACTACGGGGTTGTTAACCGAGAAGCTGCAGCTGACCCCATTGTCGATCGCATATTGCCGATGTTCGGTCAGTTGGATGCCCATCCGGATGTCAAAGAAGCACTGACCCTGGCGAAAGACAAAGGAGTGCAGGTGTTGTTCTTCACCAACGGTTCGGAACGCAACACACAAGCACTTATCGCCCGGAATGGCCTGGAACTCCTGGTTGATCACGTGGTTTCAATCGATGCCTTCGGGCAATGGAAACCGGCAAAAACGGCTTACCAGAACGCCGTTCAGCATATCGGCAGCACACCTGAACACTGCGCCATGATTGCCGCCCACGCCTGGGATACCTTAGGAGCACAGAACGCGGGCATGGTGACCGGCTGGATAAGCCGACAGGACCGCGTGTTCCATCCCGCGATGAAGGCACCCTTCTGTCAGTCGGATAATCTTGTCACATTGGTTGATGAGATTTCCGAGCGCCTAAGTCCGACAGGCTACTAGCGTCCTTCAAAGATGGTTGTTTCAGGGTAGAACGTATACCAAGCGAACCAAAACGCTCGCGTTGCCGGAATCAAGGTTCCATCTGTTGTTCTGAGCTCGGCAGAGGGTACCTCTGGGTTATAAGTCAAGATCACATCCATACCCCCAATCTCATCATAGATCGGCTCGGACTGATCGGCGACTTCCGGAAACGGCCAGGCCCGGGCCTCCCCGTTGTATGTCCAGCCCAACACCCAGGTTTTCGGGTGGTATTTCCGGCTGGTATGGGTGACCGGAAAATAGAGCCGCTCGGAGTGGTCGTAATCGCCATAGGGCGACATTCGATAATTGCGGCGATGGCCGGTATCGGCCGAAAGCACTTTTCCGCTTCCTTCAACGCGCTCCCGCCAGCGGTGCCAGAGTTCATGGCGGATGGCGACGGGCTTCAGCTCCGTTCCAGCGAGAGGACCCGAAACCGCCCGCCCTTCAATCTGCGACCACAGGGATTCGGTCTGATGGTCGTACATGAGCAGATCACTGTTATACAGCAGACCCGAGACTCCGAACGTAAGAGTCCGCCCGTCTACCCTTGGATCAAAGGCCATGCCCGTGCCGCACAGCGGGCAGAAGGTGATCAGCAACGGCGTGCCGCCAAGATCATGATTCACGATCTCGTGCCAGTTCAGGATTCCAATAGGATAGGCAAAACTGACCTCTCCTTTGTCATAGGTCAGCATCAGGTCATCGGACCGCCAGAGGGATGCGTCTTCAGGGTCCTGGAACAGCGGTTCATTAATCGATGGAATGCCGTCCCGGGGCGGTCCTCCGCGGAGAATCTCCTCCACCGGCACAAGCGCATTGCCAAGCTCGAACCCATTCTTTGTTTGACTGAAAGCCGGCTGGGCGAATAGCAGCGATGCCATTGCCAGAATCACGAGATTGTTGAATCTATTCATGACTCCTCCCGGGGATGCCCAGCTCTCTGAGTCGCTGCTCGATTCTCGGTACGGAAAACCCATGCAACCGCTCGCCACCAATCAGGAAAAACGGTGTCCCTCTGCCGCCGAGTCGCTCAAACGTATCCCGTGCAGCCCGGGATGCGGTTATATCGAATTCCAGGTAGGAGATCTGGTTGTCGTGGAAATAATACTTGGCCGCCTCACAACCCGGACAGAATGGCTGCGAGAAGAGAACGACACGGGAATCCGGTGTGCCCATGCTTTTTTCAATAACTTCACCGGCCAACAACGTACTGTTCCAACTCAATAAAACGGCCACTGCGGCGGTTACTGCAAACGCCCTTGCGATTGGCATCTTCATGCTCACCTCCCAGGCAGGAGACAGGACCCTGCTTGCTGCTACGAGGGAGACACTGCACCAGCCGGTTTGTTACACCGAATCCGATTGCATCTGGATTTTTCGGGCCTCTTCATGAACCGCCTGCTCAGCTGCTTCGGCCTCCCGAAGCAGCGTCAGGTCCTTGGTCACGCTAGTGTAGGTTGATACCAGGTAGGGCACGCAGTACGTCAGCAAAACTTTCATCCAGTCCATGGATTCGACATCCGTGACCGCTTCCCATTGATTGATCAGCACCAGAAGTGTACCCACCACCACCGCCAGCTTCGCAGCACGCCGGGGCGTGCCGTGGCTTACCGCTAGTTCGCAGGCATCCCTGCAGCGGCGGGCCGGGTTCCGCAGAATATGAAAGAATGACATCAAAACCTCAGGATCAGGATGTTGTTATCTGAAGAATCCCCGAATGACTCTTTCAGCTTCAGGAGTCTTTAGATCATCAGGACGAACGATGAGAATATCAGCTTTCTGGCCTTCTGATGGAAAGCCGATTTTCTTCCCGGGAAAGACCGCCTCGAGTTCTTTACCCAGAGACTTGATGGCCATATCCGGCTTTAACAGTGTAGCCACCACCAGTGGCACGCCTGCCCAGGTTTGCTTAACCATTTGGAGAACATCCGCGAAACTGCCTGCCTCCGAGGTGACACTGCTGGAAACAATCACACCTGCAGGCTTCGGGGAGCTGCTGCCGGTGACAGGCGTAAAGCCGAGCTTGGTAAGCAGTTCGGTCATCGGCTTACGAATGAAAGGATGGGGACGGGCGAGAACAACTTCTTTGGACATAGCAGACTCCTGACTTGCTGTTTCAAACGAGTTACAACGTCAAGACACCTCCCTCTGTCCTTTGTTACAGAGCACCACTGATGTTTCTGGAACTTCCTGTGGCCACCCCTGTCTTTGGAGCCTGGCCAATGCTTGCTGCCTGCGCTGCCCTGTTCCTTTTGCGGGATTACGATACCCTGACACTCTCCCGCCAACCGGTTCCCGCCACCGCCTGATCCATCAGGGAAAGGCTGTAACATTCTTCCCGGTTGCCCGTCTCTGTTATCAACAAAAGCAGACTTGCAATCGGGGTGAACCATGCTGCTGAACTGGCTGTCGAGGCGACTGGCTGCCTATCTTTCCAAACAGATCAAATGCCACTCAGTCCGAACTTCCACCTGGGCAGCTATACAGGCGTCGATTAAACCCGGGGACGTGCTCCTGGTGGAGGGAAATACCAGAATCAGCACGGCTATCAAGTATCTAACTCAGTCAACCTGGTCCCATGCGGCGCTGTATCTCGGCCCCGAGGGGAACCTGGGTATTGATGAGGACGGAGAGGAACATGATCTGGTCGAGGCGGATCTTGAGGAAGGTATTCGATGCCTTCCGCTGTCTTTTTACCGGAACTTTCACACCCGAATCTGCCGGCCTGTCGGGCTCAGTGACCAGGATATCAGCAAGCTGATCGACTACTCGAAAAGCCGGATCGGGCACCAGTACGACCTGAAAAACGTCTGGGACCTGGCACGCTACCTTTGCCCCACACCACCGGTACCAACCCGTTACCGTCGTTCCATGCTGGCATTGGGCAGTGGCGACCCTACC
Organism: Marinobacter sp. C1S70; assembly: GCF_000475355.1. Lineage (NCBI taxonomy): Bacteria > Pseudomonadati > Pseudomonadota > Gammaproteobacteria > Pseudomonadales > Marinobacteraceae > Marinobacter > Marinobacter sp. C1S70. Next base: position 20,432 of record NZ_AXBW01000034.1, read on the forward strand.
CGGGCCATCTGTTCGACATTTATTGCCCAGGGCTTCCAGTCGATCCGCTATCCGATACTGCCTGAACGCCTGGCCAAATCAGACGATGACGCAGATTGGCAAGCCCAGCAACGCGAATACTTCCGGATTCGGCATCACTCCCTGTTCGCGCCTCGGGATTTTGATGCATCGCCCTATTTTGATGTAATCAAACCAACGCTGGAGCAGGGGTTTGATTACCGGCAGTTTCAGTGGGCAGATTGAGCCTCCTGTTTAATCATCGCCCTTATCTTTCGCGGCCCGGAATCCCGTTTGCGAGGGCTTGCCCAACAGATACCCCTGCAGCTCGTCGCAACCCGCCGATGCCAGCCAGCTAGCCTGTGCTTCGGTTTCAACACCCTCGGCAATAACCTCGCAGCCCATGGCATGGGCCATGGTGATTATGGTTCTGCACAGAGCCTGGTCCTGCTCGTTATCCGGAAGGCCCGTTACAAAGGTCCGGTCAATCTTGATACGGGACACAGGCATTGCCTTGAGATAAGCCAGGGAGGAATAGCCGGTGCCAAAATCGTCGACCGCAAGGGTCAGATCCAGCTCACGAAAGCGATTGAGGGTTGTCATTGCCAGTTCAATATCGTGCATCAGGGCCGTTTCGGTAATTTCCAGCTCCAACAGACGAGCGGAAACGCCACGGCTTTCAAGCAAAGCCGAAAGTCGGTCGGCAAAACCCGGATCGTGAAGCTGAAGCGCAGAGACATTCACCGCAATTCGCCCTGAAAACCCCTGTTCCGACCATTCCTTCAAAGTGGCAACCGCCTGTTCCAGGACCCAGTCGCCGATTTTTACGATCAGCCCGGTTTCCTCCGCCAACGGAATAAATTCAGCGGGTGAAACCGGGCCAAGCAGGGGATGATGCCAGCGAAGGAGCGCTTCATAACCGGTGTTCCGCCTGAGGCGATCGAACTGCGGCTGGAAATACAGCTGCAACTGCCGGTTGTCGATGGCCGTTTTGAGACTGTGAATCAATTCCTGCCTGTGGAGGACCTGATCTCCGAATTCCGTGGCAAAAAACTGCACCCTCTGGCTCGGTGACTTTTTTGCACGATGCATGGCAATTTCAGCGTGACTGAGCAGGGTTCTGGCATCCTGTCCATCCAGTCCGGAGACGGCAACGCCGGCACTGACTTCACACTCAAATGTTTTACGACCAACCTGGACTGGCCGCTGACAGGCTTCGATAACGGCAGAAATCCGGACTTCAATGTCCGTTGAAGCTCGGCCCCGATCACCGACCAGCAGCCCGAACACATCGCCTCCAAGACGGGCAACCCGGCCATGATTGGTACTGAAGCCGGCGATACGACGGGCAATTTCCTGCAATACCCGATCGCCAGCCTCGTGGCCTGCCAGACCATTCAGCGTCTGGAAATCGTTCAGACCGAGCACCAGAACGGCCTCTTCCCCTCCGCCATGGTCTGGATCGCTGAAATGGCGGTCCAACTGCTCTTCGAACAGGCTTCGGTTGGCAAGGCCGGTAAGTTGATCATAAAGGGTCCGGATCTCCAGTTCCTGCTCGGTTCTTCGCAGGGTGCGGGTTCGTTCCGCAAGCAATTGGTCGAGCTCCCGGTTAAGCAGTTTCAGCCGTGACAGGTAAGCCGCGTTCTGTTTCAGCATGCTGTTGAACACTCCTTCCACTTCACCGAATTCATCACAGCGGCCGGCGGGCGTGAGGTATTTCAGGGGATGTTCGGCGTCCTCGCCAGCGCGGGATATGCGATCACGGAGTTTGAGGAGTGGGGACAGCATCATACGATCGACCACGAACATGGTCACGGCGGTCACAAAAACGGCGATCAGCAGCGACAGACCCAGTATCCGGAACACAAAGGCAACCAGCTCCGATGGCACGTCACTAACATCCACCCGGGCCAGGACCTCGTAATCCGAGAGAACCGGGTCAGCGGCCCAGGAGAGATCGAGCATTCCCTGCGGTGTCCTGGGCGCAGAACGAAGCAAGCCATTGGCGGGGTGTGGCGTTGTGATGGTTTCACCCGCTCGATACTCGGTTCCGGCTCTGCTCAGGGAGACACCAACCAACGGACTGCTGGTGATCAACGCCTCCAGCGCAGTCCCGGTTATATCGCGTCCCCGGGAGTGATTGATGAAAGTGATGATTGCCTGGCTGGCTATATCAACCCGGTCGTTCAGAAGGTCTTCCTCGTAATTGCGGTACGACGGAATAAGGATGGCGACCTCAATGGCAAGAATGGCCGTAAAGGCCGCCAGGGTGAGATTGCGGCACAACCGGCAATCCATGAGTTGTCTGGCCCACTCCCTGAAAGAACGCCTGGCAAGGGATTGATCCTCCCTGCCCAGCTCGCCGTTGGCCATGTCCAACTCTGGTTCCACCACCGATTTCATACTACCTCGCCGTTTGTGTGAGTTTTTTAGAGAGACACGCAAGGCAAAGGTAAATTACAAAAAAGGGTGGGGTTTTACCCCCACCCAAGTCCGACAGCAGACTCACTGATGCAAAGCGATATTACTACTGCTTGTCGATAAACTTTTTCTGTTCCACGCGGGAATACTCCGTTAGCGCTGCCAATTCCTCGGAACCCCATTCAAGAGGCTCCGCAGCCATCGGTGCCACCATGCAGATCTGCACCATTTCATCCAGGTGCACCATATCCATGCCGAAGTCGCGCTGCCCCATGGCCACGACATGGGGGTATTCATTCTTGAACGTGGCGTTGTAGCCAGCGCCATTGGCATGACAGGTTGCGCAGGAAAGGCCGTTGGAAGAAAGGCTGGTGTCGTTGAAAAGCTTTTCGCCCTGAGCCCGCAGATCGGCCACATTGCCCTGATAGGGCGTATAGCCATCGGGACGGCGAACCGCGTTTTTCAGCTTGGCAGACACGCCTTCGCCTTCTGCCTCACCTTCAGCTTCACCCTCGGCTTCCCCTTCGGCCTCGCCTTCACCTTCTGCGTGGCCCTCTGCTTCACCCTCGGCGCGAGCTTCTGCTTCGCCCTCTCCTTTCGCGGAACCTTCCGCCTCGCCCTTGGCCTCGCCTTCAGCCTCCCCCTGGGCGGCCTCAGCCGAAGGGATCAACCCAAGCCCGGGACCGCTGCTCGCATTGAAGCCGGCCACGGCCACCACCGTCATCATGGGAACCGATACCATGAGATTCCGGGACAGTTTTCGTAGAAGTTCCTTTCGATTTTTGTCTGTGGACATATGTGCAACCTCCGGTCGTATTTTTCCTTGTTCAGGGTGCGAGCCTGTTATCCAGGCCTTTGAAGCACGGACACCCCGGCCGCGCAATTGTTACTGCCCGGAAAACCGGGCCAGTATCTGAATGTGACATCGGTATCAGTTACCCGGATATGACTCATGCTTACCGTGGCGCGACCTTTTCGCTTCATGGCGATGGCCACGCTCTCAGGCCAGCCATGTTTGTTCTGATGCAGGTCCATGAGACGCCCGACAGCCCGGCCTGGCTCACAGTGCTTCATTGCAAGGCGAACCAGATAACGACGAAGAGCGGGAACGACGCGCGGCATAAGAGACGAAGAACTGATGGTCGTGCCTGCCAGATCACGGGTTTCTTTCAACAACTCGCCGGTCCATTCCCACTTGATAGGACCACAGGGCTGGGTGTTGAATGCCAGGAGAATAAAAGGCGGATACCGGGACAGGGTCTCACCCCAGAGAAGTTCCCGGACTTCGGCAACGGTGCGCGCTGAGCTCAGATGTCTGACCAGCAACCCGCGGCTTGTCGCCTTTACTGCAGGCACCCGGGATGGGTAACGATAGTTGTTCAAAAGGGCGACAATGAGGCCCTGGCTGTTGGCTGCGATCCAGGTGCCACCACCCAACGGATCTTTGGGCATCACCGTGCTGACCCCATCGCGACACTCAACAACGGGCGGGCCCGCTTCGGGGCGCTGCAACGACTCGTCCCTGTTGAAAAACAGGTCAAGTCCTGCCGGTGAGTATTGCCAGCTCAGGGTACACATTAGGTCAGGCGCTTTCGGCCATACCCCGGGCCTGCCGTTGCAGGTATCGCAAGGTTGAGGGATGAACCCCGAACCCGGCACCGACTTCCACGCCCGCCTGCTCGGCCAGCATGCCGATAATCGCCATGTGGTGAATGGTATGGCTGGCCAGGAACACCAGTTCCCGATCCACGCTGGTCGTGACTACCTGCCCCTGTTCGTCGCTGGTGTGCAACATGGCAAGCCCGTCGGAATGGTCCGCGCTGAATCGGCTACGCAACGTCTGCAGAATCTCTGATAATCGGTTGGCACCAGCGCGCCGATCCGTTTCCAGTGACAGCTCCCGCTCGCGGTTTTCATAGTCAAGCAACGCTCCCGGTGACCTTGTTGCCGACAGCAGGGCACTGTAATGGTCGATAATGTGACGGACGTGCTTGCCAATCACATGCTGTTTACGCTGGCCGAAGCTTCGCCGGTAAAGATTACCGGGCAAGTTTTCCAGCATTTCAATGAGCTGCCCGATTGCATGGGCGTTTTCTTCAACAATGTCGTTAATGGTGTCGTCTCGCTCAGAGCCTGATTGAGTCATGGTCTTCGTCCGCTTCTTGTGGTCCCGGGTTCTGTCGCCTTTGAAACTGGAGCAGTGAGAACGACCGCGTGGACACAAGTCTGGCTCGTGCCCACCCGATCAACGGTTCAGGCTTCGGCCTCTCCTTCGGCTTCACCTTCCGCTTCGCCTTCAGCCTTGCCTTTCGCTTCGCCTTCGGCCTCCGCCTCTCCGGCGGCGAGCATCAGGTAGCCGGGTTCAGCCGTGGCGTCGGCGGCCGATACGTTGAACGCCGAAGCGCCCATAACCACCGCAAACACGGGGCCGGTATAGGCCATGCCCCGGGCAAGCTTGCCGAGCAATCTCTGTTTCTGTGTTTCTCTGGACATGATGTGTCCCCCTTGATTTGACGTAACAACTGCCAGGCTTACACCCGGCCTCTCCGTATCCGGAGCCAGAGAGCTTTTGCGCTCAACGGCCCCCGGATGCCTTTTGCGGTGCCTTCTCAAAACACCGCCCGGACAGTGCCGCCGCGGCGGCCTCCAGATTATTCATATCCACCAGATAGCGCTCACGACCTTCCAGCCAACCGGCCAGCTTGGCGAAACCCTCGGTATCCAACGGCCGGCCGTCTTCGCCGCAACAGCTGGAAATCAGGTGTCTGAGACTCTCGTTCACGGTCAGGGTCTGCACACCGCTGTCGTCTCCCAGTGGCTCCGCACTCGGCACGAGCAGGGCGTTTACGCGCCCGGCAAAGCCTGCAATGCCTGTTTTCGCTGGCGTGAACACACTTTTTCCATCGGGGTTGTGCAGGGGCAAACCCAGCCCGGTGACGCTAGAGCCATTGGTACTTGTGAGCAGTGCGCCACGGCCATAATCCACCCGCCATTGAGTGGACAACGCCAATGTCAGCGCGTCCCGCAGCGACGGCTCAGAATGGCTGACCAGGAACACTTCGCCATCGGGGCCGGCAACAAGACCGGCGTCTATGGCGATGTCATCGTGTCTGGCGGCATGGGTGGCCAGACAGCTGGCAAGCGCCGGAACGACCGCTGCCAGTGACAGACGAGAGCGGATCACCTGGCCATCAAGAATCAATGTAAAGCCCGGGGTATCCCGAACAATTTCAAGTCTTGGCAATGAGTCCTTACCCGCCTCATCGGAAACCGCCATGGGCTCAAGCAGGCTTTCAATCCGGTTGACCAGCGGCGCGCTGTCGGTGAAGAAACGTGCCCGGAAACGACCGCAAGACAGGGCCATCGACATCATGGTGGAGGTTTCCGGGAACGGAGGCTGGCCAGACTCTGAAGCCTTCTGATCACCCGGCTGCCCCTCGGACTGAATCAGGAAACGGTTATTGACCCAGTCCGCCAGGGTATTCCAGACATCGTTCCGGATAGCCCAGGCATCCGGGGCAGAGGGCATGCTTTTCAAGGCAGACTCCACCAGCGCCGAGGCAATGTCATCCGGCCCGGCGCCCTCGGTGGCCATCAACCAGATCAGCGACGCGGTCTCGTTCAGGCTGCTCAGGTGGCCCAGGCGGGTGTCGTAGAGGTAAACCTGGTCTTCGCTGAAGGTTTCCTCTGCCACCCAGCGTTCGAGGCGGGGTTGCTTGAGGGGCCGGTCAGAGAGAGCCTGGGCGACGACCCAATCCGACAACCTCGGCAAGGCCATGAATGGCAGGTATTCCGACGGGTTCGCCCCCGGTATCAGATTCCGGAACCCGCCACTGTTGGCCAGTTCCGTCTGGGTCTCACGAACCAGTTGCTCGACAACGGAACCACGCTGCTCATTGTTCGGTGACCGGTTCAGGCCGAGCATTTCGACCATGTCAGCAACAATGGATCCTTTGATACGTTCCTCGATGTCTCCGCCGCTCTCCGGGCCGGCACAGACTTCGAGAGATGGGCTGAGGTTGCACTCGAGAACCCAGGGCTTGATGTCAGCATCGATCAGACAATCAATGCCCATCAGTTCATAGCAGCCACGGGTATCGGCGCCGACCACCCGGGAGCGCTCTCGCATGGGCTCCAGGGCAGCCAAACAGGTGAGGGCGACCATGTCCTCGATTTTGGCAAACAGGGCTTCATCATCGTGGCCCTGTTCCCGGAGCCAGGCCCGGTAACGTTCGAAATCCACGAATTCCACGGGCACGTCGGCATCCAGATTCAGCGCGTTCACATCCGGATTGGTGAGATAGCTGTAGGGGTTATTCGCGTTTTCCTCGTCGTAAGGCATAGATGCCAGCTTGGCAAAACCCTGGTGATACAGGTAAACGCGAAAGGGAGAGACGGAAGAAACCAGCACATACAGCCGCAGAACGTATTTGCGACCGTGCATGGTGTGGGGATTTTCCAGGTACTCCTGGACCATCCAGGAGGATTCCATGGGCACGTCGGCCGGATCACCCACCAGCTGAATCCCCTTGCCGCGGGCGGCATTTTTCGGCTTCAGCAACCAGCGCTTGTCCGGATTGTCCAGCGCCGCCTGCTGGAACGCGTGGTAATCCCCGGGCATCGAGAACACTTTGGGCACGAATGCCAGGCGGTCCGTCAGATGCTTGCCGCTCTTTTCCTGCCGCTCAACGCGGTCGCGCAAATCCATCAGGCTGCGGTAAAGGCGGCTTTTCACCGTGAGGGCATTGTTGCCGGGGATGTGGTTGATTTTCCGCTCCGGCCCCACCTGGCTGAAAAATTCCGGGTCCGGCATACCGGTATACCAGCAGGCATCCCAGTTTTCAGGGCCTTCAGCTTTTTGCCACAGGGATTTATCGAGAGATTCCTCGAAAAAACGATCCTGTTCATAGGACCTGTTGCCACCCATCCAATACTGACGATCCTGCCGAGTCATCTTGTCGCGCTCTCCGTTCCGGTTGTCCGTTGCCCGTCGTCGTCAGGGCATTGATTTCTCGCGTTTCACGGATACCGACACATGAGATTTGCAACTGTTACAGAGACGCGAACACTTATCTTTGAGCGCGACGAAGCAGCCGCGCTGATATCATTCACTAGGAGAGTTCGACACACTTTCGGCCCGGAACAGGTCTTGGTGAAGCAGCGCGAAAAGGAGAAGCAACCTGACAATGACTTTCAGAATTGCCGTAATCGCCATAACTCTGGCCGCCCTTGCAGGCGCTTGGTGGCTTTTACAAAGCCTGGGTATGCCAGCGGATCTCTCGCCAGACACACTGGCGGAATGGCTGAGCAGCCAGGGCGCTACAGGGCCGCTCCTGCTGATGCTATTGATGATGATTGCTGTGGTGGTGGGGCCCATTCCCACCTTACCCGTAAGCGCAACAGCAGGGCTTGCCTTCGGTATTCTCTGGGGTACGGCTATCGCAGCGACCGGCGCACTGCTGGGGGCCCTGTCTGCCTTCTGGATTGCCCGGTGCCTTGGCCGGGAAGCCATCTGCAACCGATTCCCGGACAATCCGGTACTGGCCAGAGACGGCTCTCAGCGTTTTCTGACCATTGCGGTGCTCCTGACCCGACTGATTCCCGTGTTCTCATTCGCTCTCATCAGTTACGCCGCCGGCGTTACTGCCATACAGACCTGGCGTTTCGCCATCGCGACCCTGGTCGGCATGCTGCCGATGACGGTCGTGTTCGCCGGCCTGGGAAACACATTCAAACTGAACCCGGCTCTGACAGTACTGGCCGGCCTCGCTATTCTCATCGTCATGATATGGTTGCCCTGGTCGATCAGCCGTCACCCCGGCTCAAGGCTGGCCCGCTGGCTACAACTGAATCAGCAATAAAAAAGGGTGGAGACCAGCTCCACCCAAAGGGTCTGTGACCCGACCAACGATGCAGAGGTCACACAGAGTCAACGCAGTAATTAACGTAAATCGGTTCAACGGCGCTTGCCGTTTCGAGTATTACTACACACTGACGCCCCTGCCAGCCGAATGTTAAAAACCGGGTTGAGAATGTATAGATTTAATCGCCCATTCCTGACAACGACCGATAAGGACTTGCCATGGAAAATAACGGATCCACAGAAAGAAGATACTCGATAATAGCCGCCCTCGCCGGCGGCTGGGTTGCCGATGCCGCGAGTCTTGGACTGCACTGGCTTTACGACAGCGGACGTATCCTGGAGGTCGGTGGCGAAGCACCGGAATTCCTTCCGCCAAAAGCAGAGTATTACAGTCATGGCTTTGGATATTTTGCCCATGAGGGCAAACAGCCCGGCGACATCAGCCACTACGGCGCCGCCACCGAGGTGCTGGCTGACAGCCTGCTGGCCAGCGAAGGCCGACTGGATATCCGGGACTACCAGCGGCGCTTCCGTGCCTGTTTCGGCCCCGGTGGCAACTGGTGCGGGTTCCTGGACAACCCTACCCGCATTACCCTGGAAAACCTGACAGCCATTGAACACAGGGCCATCGACCATGCCCTGTCGACGGTCACCACTGCGCTGACAGAACAGCAGCAAAAGGTGCTGATTCAGAAGGTCATGCCCTATACCCGACGCCTCACCGGCGACCAGCTGACGGAACCGGTCAAGGCAGCCATTGGCCTCACCTATCGGGAGCCGGAAATACAGGACGCCGGCCTTCACCTGGCACGGACCATAGACGAGCAGCTGGTTCTTGAAAGCGGTGCCGATGATCTTCAACTGCCGGCCGTGTCCAAACTGTCCCCACTGGTCGCCTGTTATTGCGGCAGCGAACGTATACTGGATATGGCCGAAGCTGCGGTCCGGGTCACCAACCACAGCGATGAAGCCGTCGCCTGGGCCCGCTGCGCCACTCAACTCCTGGATCATCTTTTCCAGGGCGGCTCTATCAGCGAGGCGCTTGATCTGGCCGCCCCGTTGGCACCGGATACTGATCGTCTCAGCCAGGCCCGGTCCGGTTCCAGACTCGATGCCCGGAGCGCCGGCGATACCTTCGGGCGCACCTGTTACCTCCATGAAGCCATGCCCGTGATTTTCCATATTCTCAGACACGCTGGCAGCTACACCGAAGCGATTCGCGCCAACATCCACTGCGGCGGCGACTCCTGCGGCCGGGCATGGATCATCGGTCCTGCAATGGCCGCCATTCATGGTGTGGGGAGCGAAAAGGGTATACCCCTGAGTTGGCTGACGCGCCTGACCGGTGGCTCGGATATCCTTGGCAAACTCGAGTCGCTGGTAAACGGCAACTGGCCATAAAAGGGCCCACAGAAAGAGGCGCCCGCCCTCTATCCAAAGCACTTATATTTCTCAGAAGTGTTTACCAAATATGTAACGGACCGATTTCACCAGTGTCTATACCTCGTAACCGTGAGCTCACCCGATGTCAGCAAGAGCCCACAGCGATGTCTCAAATATGAGGTACCAGAACATGAAAACCCTGACACTGATAGTCGCCACCATTGCTCTGTCATTATCAGCAACCAGTGCACTGGCCATGAACGGTCAGGCCAACAGATTCAATGAAGCAAGGAGCTTTCCAGACAAAACCATTGAACATCCAGCCGATGTAAAAGTCTCGGGAAGGTAGTGAAAGGTATATGAAAAGCCGTTACTCATGGGAGTAACGGCTTCTTTGTATCCGGTTATTCCAACTCCGGGAAGTTCTCCGGGCGATTCAGAGCCCAGTCATAGCTGATGGAGTCCACAGCGGCGGAGCCTTTCACCAATGCGGCTATCTCGACAGTCGCCCACTTTGAAATAAAGGCCTTCGCAGAACCCGCCGCCTGCCTGAAGTCTTCCTCATACCACTTGAACAACTCGGTCAGGTACAGGGTGTCGCCGCTTACCCGCAGGTGACGCGGTGTGTTAAAGGCAAGGCGGGTGTTTTCCTCTAGCAACTGTTCCAGATTATCCGCCGTATACAGCTGTGCCCGGAGTGGCGGGCAACCAACCGAGGCACAATTGACGGCAAAGTGAACCCTGGCATCTTTCCAGCCTTTATCGGCATACTCCTCACCCAACAGAATGCCTTTTTCAATGCCATCGAGGCTGTAATCACGCCCACCTACCGAAAACCGTTCTCGTTCAAATACATTATCGACGAAGGGATTCAGACGGCCTCCATAGTCCCAGACGGAAGACACCAACTCATCACCTGGTCGTTCCGTCAAGATCTGGAACACCATGAAAAAATTATAGGCGTTGATCCAGAACGCCACAGACTCTTCTCGTCCATCCAGTGTTCGCGGATCGAATTCCTGCAGCAACGTGCGCTGGCGAGCCAGTAGTTGAGGAGTGGCGTTATCATTCAGCGCCGCCAGGTAATCAAACGCAGAGACCAGGCCGCCACCCGGCAATCTCTGCTCGATGACATAGCTTGCAAGCAGGCTCTGGTAACCCTTAAACAGACTGCGGTTGGGGTCCGCCGTTGTGACACCTGACAACAGACTGAGGCCAAGCATCACCGATAATAGCCATGCAACACGCATAACCGCTCCTTCTCTCGATTCATCGGTTCATCTCTGATTGCATGTGTACAGACCCCGTTCCAACACCACTGTTACAAAGACAGCGGTACATTCACCTGGCTTGCCAAAGACCGTGCGACATATGTCGCACGGCAAGCACATCCAGTTAACTGTTCTTTTCCCACGCGAACTTCTTGAACGGCTCGTCAATCGGCGTCTCGGCGATGTGGTTGATGTAATTGCTCATAACCTTTTGTGACAAGGTCATGATGACTTCCAGCGCCTGTCTGTGGCCGTAACCCGCGTCAAAGAACGCGCTCAGGTCGTCCTTGCTGACGTTGCCCTGTTTGCGCATAACGGCAAGCGTAAAGTTACGCAGAGCCTCCAGCTTGTCACTGGGCAGTGGCGTCTCGTCTCGCAGCGCATCGATGATCTCGTCTGAGACTTTCATCATTTTTGCGATGCCCGTGTGCGCCGGCACACAGTAGTGGCAGGCATTTTCCACGTTGATGGTCTGCCAGACCACGGTCTTCTCATCGTTATCAAAACTATTGTTCAGTACCAGTTCGTGCAGCGTCTGATAGGCCTCAAGCACCTGGGGGGATTCCGCCATCACGGCATGCAGGCTGGGGATCATGCCCATGGCTTTCTGGGAGTTCTCCAACAGAGGCTTGGCACCTTCCGGTGCAGAATCGATATCGTGTAGTTTGAAATTTGCCATTGCTGTAATCCACTTATTTATGAATGATCGCTCAACTACCAACACTATCTATTTTTGAACACTCATTCAAGCTATAATTGAGCAGATACTCAACAAGCAACCAGGCGGTGACCACAATGCCCAGACCCCCAAGCTACGATCGGGAAACGGCCCTCGCCAGAGCGGTCGGTCTGTTCTGGCACAAGGGCTACCATGGCAGCTCCATGAAGCAGATTGAGCTGGCACTGGATATGCGCCCGGGCAGCATCTACGCGACATTCGGCAGTAAAGACGGGCTGTTTTCGGAAGCATTAGCAAGATATGCGCACCAGGGAGGGGAAGATCTGGCCAGGCATATGGCGGGTTACAACAGCGTGCTGGATGGCCTGCAGGCTTATCTGTTGAAGATCGCCAGGAACTGCTCTGATCCCGACTGTGCACCGGCGCGGGCCTGCCTGATTGTGAAAACGCTGCTTGAATCCAGCCATACCAACACCGCGCTGTATCAACAGGCAAAAGGCGTCCTGGCCGCCATTGAAGATGCCTTTACCGAGTTACTGGAAGACGCCAGAAAGCAGGGCGAGCTGGCACCTGCAACGGACTGCCGCCGGCTGGCGCGACTGATTCAGGGGCAGATCATGGGGCTGCGCTCCATGGCCGAGCGTGACCTTTCAGCCATGGAATTGGAACACCTGGGCCAGGATATGGCGGCCATTCTGGACGCGTATCGGGTCAGAAACTAAACACTAGCGTTCAATAGCCTGGGCCGTCATGCCCGCCAGGGCATCCACCAGGTTATTCACCACCGCACAATCGGGCACACCGTGTCTTTCCGCCAGGTATTGCGGATCGTTGTAACCCAGCCACACCTTGCCATCTTCATCTTCCCAGACCAATGCCTTCAGCGGCAGATCAATCCCGGCGGTCTGGGCGCATTGCATCAGGGGAGTACCACCTTTTGGATTGCCGAAAATCAGCAGTTCGGTTGGTCTAAGGGACTCGCCGACACTCTCGGCCCCTTGCGCGTGATCAATGCGTGCAAACACCTTCAGGCCCCTGTCCTTAACAATGGCTTCAAGCTTGTCCATGGTCTGCTTTGGGGAATGGGGACTTTCCAGCCAAATCAAACCATCGGCAGCCGTGGCCAAGACACTGCTGGCCATCAGGCAAAGAAAGGTAATTATTCGGAAGAACATATCGGGCTCCTGTTCTAGCTGAGATACTACCAGCAGGTTAGTTCACCGGGCTCGTGTTCTCCAACTGTGGCCGACAGGCTACCGGGCAGGGCCGCTGAATTGCTCCAGAAACGCCGCCGGTAGCGCATCGATTACGGGTCGGGCGTCACCGGCCAGCTCCGGGTTCGGCGCCTCCGGTTCCCGGCTCAGGGTAACCGGCGATTCAGACCAGTGCAGCAGCTCCAGCCGGCCACTCTCCTGCTCCACCAGCGCAGTGCAATGCTCCACCCAGTCACCATCATTGCAATACAGCCCATCCTCACTGCGCAGAAAGCCGGCGGAATGAATGTGACCGCAGATAAAACCGTGATAGTGGCCTTTCTCCGCCGCAGTCAGCGCCGCCAACTCGAAACGGCGGATAAAGGTTCTGGCCTTGCCAATCCGGCTTTTGATCCAGGCAGCCAGCGACCAGTAGGGCTTGCCCTGTAGCCGGCGCAGGGCGTTGAACCAACGGTTCAGACGCAACAACAACCCATGGGCGCGGTCGCCGACCAGCAGCATCAAAGGGCTGCAGCGCACCACCTGGTCAAACTGGTCGCCATGGCAGACCAGAAACTGACGACCATCGGCGGTGGTATGCACAGCCTTGTACTGCAATTCGATGCCGGAAAAGGTCTGGCCACAGAAACGCCGGAAGAATTCATCGTGATTGCCCGGGATGTACACCACCCGGGTTCCTGTTGCGGCCAACTCCAGCAGCTTGTGGATAACCTGCCGGTGGCTGTCGGGGAAATGGGCGCGCCGTTGCATGGCAATCAGGTCGACAATGTCACCCACCAGGTAGAGGGTCTGGCACTGAATGTTATTCAGGAAATCCAGCAGATAGTCCGCCTGGCAATCGGCGGTACCCAGGTGAACGTCGGATATGAATACGCTGCGATACTGTCGCATGGTGCCTCCGGTGAGATCAGGCCTGCTTTCAGGATCCTGACATCACCTTGGCAACACCCGGTGACACCGGGGTGACAGCACCAAGACAATTTGATGAAAGCGGAGCCGACGTAGCCGGCTCCGCTGGCTGCAACTACTGGCGAAGGGCGGGATTAAGCGTGTAGGTGCCGGTTACCCGAGCACTGGCCAAGACATGACCGGCCATGGCCTGACGCACGTCATTGCCGTCAAATTCACCCTCCAGGCCCAGGGTGTCTACATCCAGAGCATGCACTTCAAAGTGGTAGTGATGGATAATTTCATCATTCCAGGGCGGGCAGGGGCCGTCATAACCGGCATAGGTACCGGCCATGTCCGGATTGCCGGCCAGAAACTGGGTGTAATTGTTCACACCACGGACACCAATCGGGCCAGGTCCATAATCCTTGCCCTTGGGACTGACACCATCGCTGTCTTCACCTTCCGGGATCCGCTTTGTGCCAGCGGGAATATCCACCAGCAGCCAATGGAAGAAATCGACACGTGGCAGGTCGGCCGGTACGGTCTTGCCTTCCTGATTGACGTCGTCGGCGACGCTGGGCACATCCGGGTCAAACATCATCACCACAAAGCTTTTGGTGCCCTCCGGTGCACCGTCCCAGACCAGCTCCGGGTTCCGGTTGGGACCAAAACTCATGTGGTCCTGCTCACTGAACACACCGAACGCAAACTTCTCCGGAACCGGCTGGCCATCCTCAACACCTCGAACCTGCAGTTTCACGTTGATTTCTCCTGTCTGTTCTTCAAGTGGATGAGAAGTTTGTAGCAGCGCCAACGGCTCTGTGTCCAGCCCGGCCATACTAACGAGAGAGCCAATAGGTACTTGGGCTCAATTGTTTCGCCCCGGCATCAGCGGTAGTATACGGCGCTGTATTAGCTCCCTAATCATAGGCATTCAGGCCAGTGACGACAGCCAAGCGCTTTCATCCGAGAGCGTTTGGCTCTCATCACTTAAAGGTCTGAAACGTTATGGAAAACCTTCATCACATTGTCGTGGTCGGCGGCGGTGCCGGCGGTCTGGAACTGGTCACCAGCCTGGGCAACAAGCTTGGCAAAAAACGCAAGGCCCGTATTTCCCTGGTCGATGCCGGCCTTACCCATGTGTGGAAACCCCTGCTGCATGAAGTGGCCTCCGGCTCGCTGGACGCCAGCGCCAACGAGATCAATTACCGCGCCCACGCCCGCAAGCACCATTACGAGTTTCAGCTCGGCCGCATGAGCGGTCTGGACCGGGCCAACAAAGCCATCGTGATTGCGCCCTTCCGGGATGAAGAAGGCCAAGAAGTAGTGCCAGAACGGCGCCTTCATTACGACACCCTGGTGATCGCTGTTGGCAGTACCGCCAACGACTTCGGCACCCCCGGCGCACAGGAGCACTGCCTGTTCCTGGACAGTCTGAAGCAGGCACGCCGCTTTCATAACCTGATGCTCAATGCCTTCCTGCGCAAAAATCACGAAGCCCTTCAGGGCCAACCCCATGCCCTGAACATCAGCATCATTGGTGCCGGAGCCACGGGTGTGGAACTGGCCGCCGAGCTGCGGCTCGCATCCCGCGAATTGCCCATCTACGGCATGAACCACCTCAAATCTTCCGATGTTTCCATCAGCGTGATCGAGGCGGCCGACCGAATACTGCCTGCGCTGCCCGGGCGCCTTTCCGCCGCAGCCACCCGGGAACTGGAACGCCAGAAAGTGAAGGTACTGACCGGGCAGCCCGTGAGCGAGGTGGGCGAGAACAGCCTGGTTATGAAGGACGGCACCGAACTGCCCTCGGAAATGACCATCTGGGCCGCTGGCATCAAAGCACCGCCGTTCCTGGCGGAACTGGATGGCCTGGAGACCAATCGCGGCAATCAGCTGCTGGTGGAACAGACCCTGAAAACCACCAAAGATGCGGATATCTTCGCGTTTGGTGACTGCGCCGCCTGCCCGCAGCCGGAATCCGACCGGCCGGTGCCGCCACGTGCCCAGGCCGCGCACCAACAGGCCGACACCCTGTTCAAGACACTCTGCAACCGGCTGGAAGGCAAAGAAGCCATCCCCTTTGTGTACAACGACCATGGTTCGCTGATCAACTTCAGCAAATACACCACCGTCGGCAACCTGATGGGTAACCTGTCCGGCCGCAGTATGTATATCGAAGGGAAAGTCGCCAGACTGTTCTATGTGTCGCTGTACCGGATGCACCAGGTAGCCCTGCACGGCTTTCTGCGTACCGGCGTGATCTGGCTGATGGACAAGATCAGTCGGGCCATGCAGCCGCGGTTGAAGCTGCACTGAATCGGATAGCCCGTTCCGGCTGGTTTGGAGCGGGCGATGGGAATCGAATCTTTGTTTTAAATCAGACAGTTAAACCTGGAAACCTAGTTCGTCATACAAACTACCATACAAGCTTTGCCAGCCTACATTTTCTGTTATTTTTTGTAACAAAACCAACTCGTCTACTCAAATTAGGAGCGGATGTCATGATTTGGCCCTCTTCGGGGTGAGGGCCTGCAAGCAAAGCGAACACTCTAAACTCATTCAGATCAACTCGAATACTTGGCTCTCCACTTCGCTCTGTAACAACGGCAACCAACTCATGATCATCCAGCCTGTCGAGCATCGCCTCGTATACTGCAGCAGGAACACAGTAAAAGATGGGCTCATTCCGATTCAAAACAGCAATTGGAAATCCCGCCCCTGAATCCAGTGCCGCCATAGGATTCTTTTTCAGCTCCGAGATGCTTACAGTAGCCTCAGTGAAGGTTTGTCTGGCCATGTGAACGCCTCAATATAAAGATCTATTAACAGGCCTGAGCTCCCGAGGGCAGCATGGCTCCCTATAAGCCATCGGGGACTCCAGCGCCTAGCGCTACCTTGTATTTAGCTTAGCTCCATGAGTAGCTTTGGTCGCAAAGTGAACATTCGGATCAGAGTCCAATTTCCATAAATTGTAGTGGCATAGTGAATCTGGCCACCTGATTTTGAGTGTATGATCACTCACAGAGCAAGTCAGGTGGATACGATGACGAAGAAGAGAAATTTCAGCCCGGAATTCCGTCTTGAGGCGGCCCAACTTGTAGTTGATCAAGGGTACACCCTGAAAGCGGCCTGCGAGGCGATGGGCGTCGGTAAATCCACGATGGAGTACTGGGTACGCAGGCTTCGAGCAGAGCGATCCGGCAAGGCTCCACAGAGAGGTGAGGCGCTGACCCCGGAGCAGCGTGAGATTCAGGAACTGAAGCGCAAGCTGCGGCGGGTGGAGGAAGAGAAGGAAATATTAAAAAAGGCTACCGCTCTCTTGATGTCGGACTCCCTTAGCAATTCTCAATAATCGAGCGACTTGAAGAGAGCCATGCGGTGCAGCATCTGTGTCAGGTATTTGGGGTGCATCGCAGTAGCTACCGGGCCTGGCGCAGCCGGGACAGCAGGCCCTGTGAGGCGGAGCAGGAGCTGCTGGATCAAATTGTCGAAGCGCATACGGCCAGTAACGGTTCGGCCGGTGCTCGCAGCATCGCCCAAATGGTCACGCAGGGCGGAAAGCCGCTGAGCCGTTATCGAGCTAGCCGACGGATGAAACAGTTGGGCCTGGTGAGTACGCAACCTCCAGGCCATGCCTATAAGAAAGCGTATCAGCCGCACCTGGACATCCCGAACCATCTTGATCGGGAGTTTGACGTGAAGGAGCCCAATCAGGCCTGGACGAGCGATATTACCTATATCTGGACCGGCGTGCGCTGGGCTTACCTGGCGGTGGTTATCGATTTGTTCTCCCGTAAACCGGTGGGCTGGGCAATGTCTTTGTCGCCCAACACAGATCTGGTGAAGAAGGCTTTGACGATCGCCTACGAATCACGCGGAGAGCCTTCGGAAGTCATGTTTCATTCGGATCAGGGCTGCCAGTACACGAGCCTGGGCTTCCGACAGCTGCTCTGGCGATATCAGATGAAGCAGAGCCTCAGCCGTCGAGGGAATTGTTGGGATAATGCCCCGACAGAGCGCTTCTTCCGGAGTTTGAAAACAGAGTGGGTACCGGAAACCGGGTATACGTGCTTTGCCTCAGCAAAGCAGTCAATAACGAACTACATGATCGGTTATTACAGCGGGCTGCGACCGCATAAGCATAACGGTGGACTGCCGCCAAATATGGCGGAGAAAGCCTACTGGAAAACTCAAATGACAGTGGCCTAAATCGCTTGACCACTACAAATCTTTTTACGAGTCCGCCGAACCTATGGGATGGTTGCAGGACAAGGTAGTCGTGACAAATCGGAGTTCAATCACCCAATGCAGTATTGGCTGGCCGTTAACAAGAAAGCCGGGAAAGAAAATAATGATGGCGACGTCTATTGGTGCGAAAAGTTAACCGCGGCAGGCGTTGATCCAATCATCCCTTGCGGTTTCGATGATCTTGGTTGGACTCAATCCGTGACGGTGGGCGATTGCATTATCGCTGCGGGTGGCGATGGCTCGGTCAATCGGGCGGCGGCCATCTGCCGAGAACGCGATGCCATTCTTGCGATTTTACCCACTGGAACCGCCAATGATTTTGCGCGCAATCTGTGGTTGCCCTCTGACCCGGATCAAATCGCCCGTCTCATTGCGAGCATGCAATGGCGATGGGTAGATGTGGCAGAGCTCAATGGCTTGATCTTCCTTAACGTGGCGCATATCGGCCTGGCCACGCTGCCCGCTCGATACGTTGCACCAAGCAGCAAGCAATGGCTGGGACGATTCAGCTACGCAGCCACCCTGCTCAAGCGCCTGGGAGCACAGCGCGGGTTTCATGCCAGCATTCAGTGTGACACCGGCTACCTGAAAGGTCGCTGGCTCTCAATCTCTGTCGCCACCGGTGCATTTTACGGAGGTGGACAGCAGATTCCTCAGGCCAGTGCCAACGACGGACAGCTCGACATTGTCGCCGTTCGACCCCGTTCGTTGCTCTCGCTGGTGACTACGTTTGCAATCATGCGATTACTCCGCCGCGCCCCACGAAAACACTCAACCGTGGTTCATCTCAAAAGCAGCCATTGTCATATCCAGACCAGTAACCCAAAAACAGTCACTGCCGATGGGGAGGTGTTCGCGAAAACGCCGATAAACGTGACTTGCCTTCCCGGGTCACTTGCTGTTGTATGTGAAAAGATTGTCGAGACCTGACGAAAGTCACGCAGCAGGTATTTTTCATTTCAATCCCGGACCGACCTTCCCCTTGCGAACCATCACTGACTTGGCGGGAAATTGACAATGAAATTGGTCAAATTAAACGACTCCAGTCCCATACAAACGACAAAAATGCCGTACATGATCAGGAGGCTCCAGGATTCCTTACGGCTTAAGATCAGGTCAGTGCGCATCATCAGAAAAAGGGCCAATGTTGCGACCGTCAAAATGGCCATCATCGGCGCTGCGACCGAATAGTTGATGACAGCACTTCCGGCGATCAATACCCCAATAGGAATGCAGCAGAGTAAATCAAAAATGTTGCTTCCCAGTACATTAGCCGTGCTGGTGATGCCTTTACCACGACGGGCAGCGCGAACTGACACAAAGGCATCCGGAATTGACGTGCCAGCGGCGACGATGGTTATGCCCCAGAGGAAGCTTGGCGTATCCAGAATAGCGCCAAAGTTTATGGCGGCCCGAACCAGCCCTTCGACACCGATCAGAATCAGGATCAGCCCAGCTGCAAGTCTTGCCCACTCTTTTGCGGGTTGAACGTGTGAAACGTCTTCGTCGGATTGGTAGTCCATTGTGTCCTGGTATTGGACAAACACATAAATGGCGTAGAGGACCAGGGGTAAGATGGCGAGGCCGCGGGTGAGCTCGCCCATTAGAACGTCGTTGCCGGACTCCACCGGGTTGTAGATAACGGCGAACGAGAAAGTCAGAAGAAGCGCAGCGACCGCTATCATATAGAACTGTGCTTCTTTGTAGACCAGGTCGCGATTGGTCATTAACTGATGCTTGGCAACCAACCCGCTTAATGCCGGTATCACCATGATGTTGAACAGAGCGGAACCCACGATGGCGGCGACGCCCAACTCGAATTCTCCGTGCACCAGCGTGGACACGACGACGGTCGCCAATTCAGGAAAGCTGGAACCAATGGCAACAACGATCGCGCCCTGGACAATCTCGGGCAATCTGTAAAACAACGAGAGACTTTCGCTGGCGGATTCGAGCAGACCGCTGCCTTTCCAGACAATTCCGGTTCCAATGACAGCGACTAAAGACCATATAAGTAGTTGTAAAATATATCCTCCTGATCGCCGATTACAGGTGCCGGATGACCTCAGCAGTCAGTGATGATTCATGCCAACACTCACGCGCAGCCATGGCAGAAATTTCCAAAATGATTGCGAGATCCTTTACCCTCCAACAAATGCTCAATACATCCCGTTTACCCGGGATAGGGAGTTCGGCATGAGCCAGAAGTCTTTGGATATCCAGCGCCTTGAACGCTACAACAGCGAACAGACTCAGTACACCCTTGCCATTATTACGGACGAAGACCACGCGTCCCAGGTAACACTGGATGATGGTCAAACCGCTTGGCAGTCAACTCTTCGTTTCGACAGACTCCACCGCGACACCGATCCTGTGACCGGGAATGTCCGCTACTGCTTGGAAGAGATCCCCAAGAATGCGGGGGGTGAGCATCAGCTTATCAGCCTGATCGCCGAAGGCGGCCGCGGCGCGGAATTCTCCGAGCTTGTTCAGTTTGGCGAACGGTTGGTCAACTTTGACGACCGAACTGGTCTGGTCTGTGAAATACGCAACCGTAACCAGCTTGTACCACGTCACATCCTGATGACCGGCAGCGGCGATGAAAAGTTCAAGGGCTTCAAGAGCGAATGGGCCACGCTCAAAGGGGATCAGATGATCGTCGGCAGTCAAGGGAAGAACGCTCAGGAAGAATGGGTCAAACTTCTGAACCGCGACTACAGCCTGGAGAGCCAGGATTGGCGCCAAAACTATCAACGTATTCGGGATGCTTTGAACGTTGGCAAACAGGGGTACGTCACCCACGAGGCGACGGAATGGCACCCCTATCACGGCTGCTGGCTTTTCTTCCCACGAAAAATTTCTCACACACCGTTTGACGAAGACATTGATGAGAAAGAGAGAGGCGGTAACACGCTGGTTGTTGCAAGTTCAGACTTCACTGATATCAAAACACTTGAGGTTGGCAGAAGAATTCCAGAACGCGGAGTCTCTTCATTCAAGTTGATACCCGGTCGGACCGACGAGTGTATCGGGCTCAAAAGTGTCGAAATCGGAAATAGTACGGAAACGTATCTGTTCTGCTTTGATCTGGAGGGCAACGTTCTGCAAGACGATACATTAATAGGTCACTATAAATGCGAGGGCATCGAAATCCTGTAAAACTTCATTCGACATAAATTTTTAGGCAATCAGCATCCAGGACAAAGAGATTTCCCGAGCGTTAGAGAATGTTAATAAACCTTGTATCTGCGCGGTCTGCCACGAGACTGGTAGTAGATGATCAAGGGTGAGTGAGTAACCTGCTCACCCGGATCATCTGACTTAAGATCACATACCACAAACGGTAAGGAGATCAGACTATGAAGCGCACAGCACTCTCTATCGCTATTGCTTCAACGTTCGCACTTGCACCGGCTGCCGGGCTGGCCGCGGAAAGCCCATACCTCAAATCGGATGGTTCCTGGATCACCCTGAGCGGAACAGTGACCAGCACGACAGCAGACACGTTCAAACTGGACTATGGCGAAGGCCTGGTCACCGTTGAAATGGACGACTGGGACTGGTTCGAGGAAAGTGGCGAACTTCTTCCGGGCGACAACGTCACGGTTTACGGTGAGATTGACGACGATACCTTCGAAACTGCAAAGATCGAAGCCAGTAGTGTCTTTGTGGACAGCCTGGGCACTTACTTTTATGCCAGTGCCGCAGATGAGGAAAGCGCCACCGATTTCGATGTAGCGCCTACCATCGATCTCGGCCAGATGGTGCTCACCGGCACAGTAACAGGTGTTGACGGCACAGAGTTTACCATCGACACAGGCGCACAAAAGACGACGATCGATACGGCTCTGATGACGTACAACCCGACTGATGATGAAGGCTATCAACAGATTGAAGAAGGTGATTTGGTCACCGTGACCGGCGACGTGGACATTGATACCTTCGATGACGCTGAGCTAATGGCGGATACCGTTGTTACGCTTGATGATGAAAGCAATTCTTAAACACAACTCCCTTCAGCCCCGCGTCGGGCGGGGCTGTAATCTTCAGTAATTCGATTGCCATTGTGAACCTCCTGGTGTTTACCTCGGTCCACTCCTCACAGATAAATGACTAAAAGGCGAATGTTCGCTTTTGTTTAGCTCGGCTCGGTCGCAAAGTGAACATTCAGGCAGGTCTACCAATACCTTCCCATGAAGAAATGCAGACTCTTTTCTGAGTATGAACTGCATCGGCGACACAGTCATGGGCGGGGACCATCTGGTGGGCCGGAATAAGCCCATCAATCGTTTAAAAGAAACTCTTGAATGAAGTCCACAACCCTCCATCCCGATCGTTTATGCCTGATCCGAAGAATCGAGAAACCGATAGCCTACCCCCGGCTCGGTTTGGATATAGCGTTGTTCCGTGGGGTCATCACCGAGCTTCTGCCTCAATCTCCCAATTAGAATTCGCAGATAATGCGTGTCCGTCGTGTGAGTAGGCCCCCAAATATCCTTGAGCAACTGCGATTGTGTGACGATCTTTCCAGATGCAAGCAGCAAGACCTTCAGCACGGCAAACTCCTTCGGCGTGAGCCTGACAGGCTCACCGCTGACCGTGACTTTGTGCATAGCCAGGTCAATATTTAGTTCGCCGTTCTCGAATATCGCTGAGGTTTCAGGGGCAGCTGAGCTCTTTCCTTTCTGTTGGAGACGCAACTGGGTTCGAACTCGTGCAAGCAGCTCATCAACGCCAAACGGCTTCGTAACATAGTCGTTCGCACCGAGATCTAGGGCTTTTACTTTTTCTAGTTCTCGATCCCGCACCGAGAGAATGATAACGGGAGCTGATGACCATTCCCGCAAACCAGCAAGCACCTCAGAGCCATCCATATCCGGAAGCCCCAAATCCAGAATCACGAGATCCGGTGAATGCCTTGCGCACAACCCGAGCCCGGACTCACCATTTTCCGCTTCAAGCAATTCGTATCCTTCCGTTTTCAGGCTGATGCGCAGGAAGTGCCGTATTTGCGGTTCATCATCAATAATTAGAATACAGGGCGTTTCCCGGTTCTGTGCTGAGGCAGTCATTCACTGGTTTCCCGATTAGACTCTTGTTCAGGGGATTCTATCAGGGGCAACGCTATTTCGATGGTGGCACCGATACCATTTGGGCCAGCCAAAGCCTGAATCCGGCCACCGTGAGCCGCGACCATACCGTGACAGATCGCCAGTCCCAGTCCGCTACCGTGAGGGCCCCGGTCGCCTTCACCGCCGGTGAAGAACATATCGAAAACCTGGCCACGCTGGTCTTCCGGTATGCCTGGCCCCTCGTCTGAGATCGCAATGATCAATTCATCGCCTTTCCGTTGAGCCCGGATGGACAGGGTTGAGTCGTCGGGCGCGAACTTCGCGGCATTTTCCAGCACGTTGACCAGGGCCTGCTCAATAAGTGCCGGATGTACGAACAGCAACGGCAAGTCCTCTTCCAAATCGCGCTCAACCCGGACATTCGACATGAGGTTTCTTGTGCGCCTGAGAGCAGAAGAGAGGATATCGGTGAACGCGATCCAGTCCCTCTCGATCTTGAGCGTGCCATGGCCCAGCTTCGTCATGTCCAGCAGGTTTCGGATGTAGCGATCCAGGCGCTCGCCCTCACCGAGCACTGAATCCAGAAGGCTATCGCGATCCTCATCTGAGAGCCGGTCGAACATCGATTTCAGCGTGCTGGCAGAGCCAATCATGGAGGATAACGGTGTTCTCAAGTCATGGGAGATGGAAGAGAGCAGCGCGGAGCGAAGCCGCTCAGTTTCCTCTGCCACCCGTGATGCTGACAGATTGGCCGCCAGGCGGGTACGAAACCATGCCAATCCCAGTTGATGAACGTAAACATTGATGGCCAGGCCCCGGTAATACTCCGGGGTCATATCGCCGACTCGAATACCTAGTACGCCGTAGATTTCACCATCGGCCTCAATAGGTTCAAAGCGCCACGGAAGGCTGTTCAACGTGTCGGAAAATGCACCGCTGGGTTTGGCGTTACGGATGCCCCAGTCGATTGCAGAGCGCGCCGCTTCATTGAGTGGGTGAGACGGGCCGCCCTTAACCACCACTTCGATTGCATCATTTTCAGGGCTCCGTTGGGCGATAATCAAAGGAAGCTTAAGTTGGGCATAGAGAGCCTCGACCGCTTCGGTCTGGACGGAGGTGATGTCGGGCGCTGACGCTAGCCGACGGGTAAACTGTAGATGAGCATCAGTGAGATCGTTCGAGGCGCGAAGCATCTGGACCTGGTCCCGCAATCGGCCGGCAAGGTTGCCTCCCGTGACTGCGATAATCAGAAAGAACACCACCGTCAGCAGCTCATCCGTATCTGCCATCTGAAAGGTAAGCCGAGGATCCGTGAAGAAAAAGTTGTAGGTCAGAAAGCTCAGAGCCGCGGCAAACAGGGCTGGACGAATCCCGGTTCGGGAGGCCACCCAAAGCACGGATGTCAGAAAGATCAGGGACAGGTTACCCAGCGGAAGAACGTTCTGCAGTCCCATGGCGATTGCGGTTGCGGCACCCACACTGCCGACGGCCCAGGCATAGTCGCTATATCTCACCGCACGGCCGGCGGCTTCAGTAAGCCGACGCCGTTGTTTTCTGGGCACGGGTATGAAAGTGACTTCAAAGGCCTCAGCGTCTTTCAGCAGTGCGCGGCTGGTGGATTTTCGGAAGTGCCACCAGCGATTGTGGGAGCGGCCGAGAATCAGCGTTGTGACGTTCTGCTCTCTCGCGAAGGCCAGGATTTCTCCGGCCACGTCGTATCCGCGAAGCGTTCTGACCTCTGCGCCCAGGCGGGTGGCCAGGTCGAACACTTTTTCCAGCCGTTGGCGTTCATCGGCGCCTGCTCGGCCATTGTCCACAGTGGCGACGGTCCAGGGTGCTTTCCGGCGCTCGGCGAGCCGCCGTGCGGCTCGAACCAGGGATTCACCCTGACCAGAGCCGTCCACCGCGACCAGCAGTCGCGATCGAATGTGCCAGGGGCCTGCGATGCCACGGGACTGCATGTTCTCTCGCACATCGGCATCCAGCCGTTCAGCGATAGCCTGGACGGCAAGCTCCCGCAAAGCAGACAGGTTGGAGGGCGAGAAATAGCCATCCATTGCGGCACGAGCCTGTTCCGGGACATACACCTTGCCTTGCCGAAGCCGTTCCAGCAGCTCAGAAGGGGTCAGGTCCACCAGAACGATGTCTCGGGCGCGCTCCAGAACAGAATCCGGGACGGTTTCCCGCATTCGCACACCGGTGATGCTGGCCACCACGTCCGAGAGGCTTTCCAGGTGTTGGATGTTAACAGCCGTCCAGACGGTAATGCCCTGATCCAGCAGTTCTTCAATATCCTGGTAACGCCGTGGGTGCCGAGTGCCCGGAATATTGCGGTGGGCAAGTTCGTCCACCAACAGGACATCCGGTCTGCGTTTCAGGGCGGCATCGACATCAAACTCCCGGAATTGCTTGCCGGCGTATTCGACTTCTTTTGCGGAGAGCTGTTCGAGGCCCTCACACAATGAGAGCGTATCGGCTCGACCATGCGTTTCCGCGACACCCACAACAACGTCCACACCCTGGCGCTTGAGTTCGTGGGCGGCTTGCAGCATCTGGTAGGTCTTGCCCACGCCCGGAGCGGCACCCAGAAAGATTTTTAGCCCCCCGGCGGACTCACGCTCCTGAGTTTTCAGGAGCGCGTCCGGGTTGGGGCGATTCGGGTCGCCTTGGTTCAATCGTTCAACTCCTTGCCATCCAGTGCCAGGTTAATTTTCAGAACGTTGACTCGCGGCTGGCCAAAGATCCCCAGGGTAGGCCCCTCCGTGTGCTCCGCAATCAGTTCATTGACTTGGGCAACCGGAATATCACGGGCCTTCGCCACACGCTCGGCCTGTATCATAGCCGATTCCGGCGAAATGTGAGGGTCTATGCCGGAACCCGAGGCCGCCAACAAGTCCGCAGGGATGGACGTCGGAGCGATATCCTCTCGCTCGGCAATGGCCGCGGAATCCTCCGCAACCCGGACCCTAAGATCCGGATTGCTGGCCGCGTAGTTCGAGCCGCCAACGGAGAAAGGATCGTAACTGGCCGCGGAAGGCCGCCCGTGGAAGTACTCGGGTGCGACGAACCGCTGCCCCACCAGTTCTGATCCGACGATCTTGTCGTCCACGATGATCATGCTCCCTAATGCCTGATGGGGAAACATGACTTTTCCGGCCGTTGTAACCAACAGGGGATACAGTCCGCCACACAGCAGGATCAGGACGACGGCCGCGCGCACCGCAGAGAGCCAGGAAGCGGACCGGGTGACGGCCCCAGTGTTTGAATCAGTCATCATGTCAGTCTCCTCAGATAACCACGGTGAGCATCAGATCCAGGGCCTTGATGGCCGCGAACGGCAGCAACAGGCCACCCAATCCGAAGATCAGAAGGTTGCGGCGCAACAGCTGTGTGGCGGTTGCCGGTTTGAATTGCACGCCTTTGAGGGCGAAGGGGATCAACGCCGGGATAATCAGCGCATTAAAGATGGTTGCGGCCAACACCGCGCTCATCGGGTTTTCAAGATCAAGTACGTTCAGGGCATCCAGGGCCGGCAGACTGGTGACAAACAGCGCTGGCAGGATAGCGAAGTACTTGGCGACGTCGTTGGCCAGGGAAAAGGTGGTCAACGAACCCCGGGTAATCAGCAGTTGTTTGCCAATCTCTACCACCTGCAGCAGTTTGCCGGGGTCGGAATCCAGATCCACCATGTTGCCGGCTTCCCGCGCGGCCTGGGTGCCCGAGTTCATGGCCAAACCAAGGTCGGCCTGAGCCAAGGCAGGAGCATCGTTGGTGCCATCCCCCATCATGGCCACCATGCGGCCTTCCGCCTGCTCCTTGCGAATGATGTCGAGCTTCTGTTCCGGTGTGGCTTCGGCGATGAAATCATCCACACCCGCCTCGGCGGCAATCGCCGCAGCAGTTATCGGGTTGTCACCGGTAATCATCACCGTCTTCACACCCATGTCCCGAAGCTTGGCGAAACGTTCCTTGATGCCGGACTTGATGACATCCGACAGGGCGATCACACCCAGTACCCGATTACCCTCGGCGACCACCAGCGGTGTAGCGCCGTTCTTGGCAACCCGGTCAACCAGAGTGTCTGTTTCCTGCGGATAGTTGCCGCCGTTTTCCGTAACGAATTTGCGAATGGCATCCGTTGCGCCCTTGCGCAGAATCCGCCCATCCGGCAGGTCCACCCCGGACATACGGGTGTTGGCAGAGAACGCAATGAATTCTGTGCCATCGGCTGCCTCGGCGTCCGAGCCCTTATCCCGAGCCAGAGCGACAACGGATTTGCCCTCGGGGGTGGGATCTGCCAGGGAAGTGAGCAGTGCGGCGTCCCTCAAGGTGCCCGGCGCCACGCCCCGAACCGGTTCAAAGCCCGTTGCTCTGCGATCACCCAGGGTGATGGTGCCGGTTTTATCCAGCAACAGGGTGTCGATAGAGCCGGCCACTTCCACCGCCTTACCAGACTTGGCAATGACGTTGGCACGCATGGCACGGTCCATACCGGCGATGCCGATAGCCGGCAACAGGCCCCCGATGGTCGTCGGGATCAGGCACACTAACAGGGCCACCAGAACCGAGTAGGATGGGGTAGCGCCCACAAACCCGCCAAACGGCACCAGGGTAACGACCACAATCAGGAAGACCAGCGTCATGGCGGCCAGGAGCACGGACAACGCCAGTTCATTCGGTGTCTTCTGGCGTTGCGCGCCTTCAACGAGGGCGATCATGCGGTCCAGCAGGGAGTTGCCCGGATCGACGGTGACTTCGATCACGATCTCATCGGACAACACTTTGGTGCCCGCGCTGACACCGCTGTTGTCGGTACCGGCTTCCCGGAGCACCGGCGCAGATTCACCGGTGACCGCCGACTCATTGATGGTCGCGGCGCCCTGAACAATCTCGCCATCCGCGGGAATCAGTTCGTTCGGTTTTACCAGCACCCGGTCGCCCTTGCGAAGGTCTGTGGCGGGCACTTCCTTGTGCTGCTCGCCATCGAGTTTGCGGGCTTTCAGGTCTTTCCTTGTAGCCCGGAGCGCACCGGCCTGAGCCTTGCCGCGGGCTTCCGCGACAGACTCGGCACCATTGGCGAAGAGGACGGTGAATAGCAGGATCGCACTGATCGCGAAATCCAGGCCAGCCGGGGCACCCTGGGCGAGGTGGCTCAAGCCCAGCAGAAAGGTGATCACCGTTCCGATACCGACGACCATCATGACCGGGTTGCGGGCCAGATCCTTTGGCGTCAGCCGCTTGATGGATTGGCCGACAACTGTGCCCAGATCAAGTGAGTCAGTCATTTTGGGGGTTCTCTTGGACATCATCATTCTCCACTCAGGACATCAGACTCAGGGCTTCAGCGATCGGGCCGAGAATCAGCACCGGCATAAAGCTCAGCAGGGTAAACATCACAATCACCGCCAGGGTCATCAGCCCAAAGGTGGGCGTGTCGATGCTCAGGCTGCCCCGACCTTCCGGCGCGGAACGCTTGGCGGCCAGTGATGCGGCGATTGCCAGCGGTGCGAGAATCGGGATGAAACGACCCAGCGCCAGGTTGACGGCACAGGTCACGTTCCACCACACGGTGTTGTCGCCAAGCCCTTCAAAGCCGGAACCGTTGTTGGCAAAGGCGGAGGTGTACTCGTAAATCACCTGGCTGATGCCGTGGAAGCCCGGATTGGAGTTGCCGGTCAACGATGGGAAGGCAACGGTGATAGCGCTGAAGCCAAGGATCAACAGGGGCTGGATCAACAGGGCGATGCAGACTAGCTTCATTTCCCGGGTTTCCAGTGCCTTGCCGGCAATTTCCGGTGCCCGGCCGATCATCAGCGAGCCCAGAAACGCCGCCAACAGCAGGAACAGCAGGTAGCCAATCAGCCCCACACCGATACCGCCAAAGGTGACGTTGATGAACATGTCGATCATCGGGATCATGCCGCCAATGGGGTTAAAGCTGTCGTGCATACCGTTGACTGACCCGTTCGAGGTCTGGGTGGTCCAGCTGCCCCAGAGTGCGGTTGCGGTGGCACCAAACCGGACTTCCTTGCCTTCCAGGTTTTCACCCTCAGCCGCAAGGCCGGAGAAGGCCGCGTTAGGCTGGTTTTCGGACCATATCGCCACCGACGTCAGCGACACCGACATCACCACCATCACGCCCATTACCACCATGGCCAGGCGCCGCCGGCCGGTCATGAAGCCCAGGGCAAACACCAGGGCGGCGGGAATCAGCACAAGCGAGACTGTCTGAACGAAGTTGCTGACCGGTGTCGGATTTTCCAGGGGAACGCTGGAGTTGGGGCCATACCAGCCACCGCCATTGGTGCCGACCTGTTTGATGGCCACCATGGGTGCCACCGGACCAATCGGAATGTTCTGCTCTTCCATACCGGCGGTCTGGTCCAAAGGAATGGCGGTGCGGGCGCCTTCGTAACTGTTCGGTACACCTTCGGCAGCAATGATCAGCGCCACCACCGCAGCGACCGGCAACATAACGCGAACAATGGCCCGGGTGATGTCCTCGTAGAAGTTACCGACAGAGACGACCCCATCGCCGACCGGTTGTTTCTTCTTGTCTGAACGGCCCAGAAGCGTGCGTACAATCGCAACCAGTGCCGCCATGCCGGCTGCGGGTGTCACCACCTGCAGGGTCACAATACCAAAGGTATGCGCCAGGTAGCTGAGCTGCGCCTGCCCTGAATAGTGCTGCTGGTTGGTATTGGTCAGGAACGAGACCGCCGTATGAAGCGCCAGGTCCCAGCTCATGCCGTCGATACCGTCCGGATTCAGGAACAGAAAGCCTTGGGCCATCAACAGGCCAAAGACGATCAAGACCAGAGCAAGGTGCAGTTTTAGCAACGCCTTGCCGTAACCCTGCCAGCTCATGCGCTGGGAAGGGTCAACGCCAAACAGCCGATACAGACCGTTTTCCACTGGCAAAAAGACGGCGCCTGCCGTCCCCTTGGCGCTGCCAAAGACGCCTGCGATGTACTTGCCCAAAGGCCACGCCAGAAGCAGCGTGACCGCATAGATTACGATGACCTCGTTCACAGCCGTTCCTCCAGATCAATGAACAGGAAACACAGGCCAAACAGCCCCAGAATCACGCCAATACCGATCAGTGCCATGGTCAGAACCTCTCGGGCCAGAGCAGGGCAGCAACCAGGTAGCCGCCGACTGCAACAGAAACAATCAATAGGAAAATAGACACGCTCAATCTCCTTCTGTGAGTTCGCCTTTCCATGGTGCTGGGGCAGGGCGTAAAAATTCGATGACCAAAACGGGGCCGGGGCGTAAAAAAGCCGTTAAAAATTCACCGGAGCGTCCCAATACTGCGGTCTAGATGGGTAGACTCCAGGCCAACGTAAGTCCCCATTTCGAGGTTACTCATGTCTGATCTCTATCGAGTCCGATGCTTTCTTTGGCGACACTGGCGCCAGTGCCGAGCGCTAGCTCTCATCCTTACAGGGCTGTTGCTGAGTGCCTGCGACCAGCCGCCCCAGCTCATGTCATTAAGAGGCCCCGCTCAGGGAACGACCTGGCATGTCACTTTCTGGAAAGCGGGTGGGGTAACCTCCAGCTCAGTACAAGGCGGTATTGTTGAGGAACTGGCACGTATTGATGCGCTCATGTCGAACTACCGGCCGGACAGCGCAATCGAGCGATTTAACCGGGCTGAGGCATCGGCCCCCACGGCGGTTGGGGAGGAAGTCGTTGCCCTGATTGCAAAGGCAAAAACGGTGAGCGAGGCCAGTCTTGGCTGCTACGACCTGACGATCAAACCCCTCTTTGATCTCTGGGGATTCAGTGGCCAGCAGCTATCGGTTCCTTCGGAGGTCGAGCTGCAACATCGGTTGGATGAGGTCGGAATGGAGTTTCTGGTACCAGGATCAAACGGCGGGCTTTCGAAGTCCCGCTCAGATCTTCAGGTCGATCTTTCATCCATCGCTCAGGGGTATACCGTTGAAAAGATGGCTGGTGTGCTGGAATCCGCCGGGATTGAACACTACCTGGTGGAGCTGGGTGGAGAAATGAAAGTTCGGGGCCACAAGCCGGGCGGCGAACCCTGGCGCGTCGCGATCGAGCGTCCAACGCCGGGCGAGCGGTCGGTTCATAAGGTGATCACGATTGCTCGTGACGCGCCCATTTCGGTCATGACATCGGGCACCTACCGCCATTACTTCGACGATCAGGGCCGGCGATACAGCCATGTGCTGGATGCCCGAACCGGCCGCCCGGTCAACCATGACACCGTGTCCGTTACCGTCCTCGACGAGGACCCCAGCCTGGCCGATGCATGGTCTACGGCCTTGCTTTGTTTGGGGGCGGACAACGGACGAACGGTCGCCGACCGGCATGGAATTTCGGCCCTGTTCATCGAAGAGGTGGAAGGAAAACTCAGTGAGGCGACATCCAGGGCATGGCGTGACATGTCGGGAATAGACATTGATTGACTAGTTTCCAGCCAAACACATCCCCCGAAGACCAATCGATGTTACGAATGTTTTACGGGAGCCGCGCTTTTTTTGCGCTTTTTTTACTGTTTCAGGCGGTGCTATGGGCTGCAAACTTATTACAGATATCCTCTGAACTCCCAGAAGTTTTCAGGGGGGCCATTCAATCTGAGGCAGGCTGAACCTTATGGCACGGAAAGATGTTGATAGAACCGGTCATACCGTTGAGAAAATCGGCGGAACCTCGATGAGCAATTTCGACGCGGTACGCAAGAACATCATCGTGGGCGAACGACGTGGAGAAGAGCTGTACAAACGAATCTTCGTTGTATCTGCTTACGGTGGCGTGACCGATCTTTTGTTGGAGCATAAGACGACGGGAAAGCCCGGCGTCTACGGGCTTTTCGCGGGCGCAGAGAATCGGTGGGCCTGGGGGGATGATCTGACCCGCCTGGAAAAATGCCTGACCGATATTAACCGGTCCTACTTTGAGGATCTGAGTCTCAGGCATCAGGCGGATCAGTTCATTCTCGATCGGGTGGAAGGGGTGAGAGAGTGCCTCATCGATCTTCAGCGGCTTTGTTCCTACGGGCACTTTCAGCTAAGCCAACATCTGGTCAAGGTTCGGGAAATGCTGGCAGGGGTTGGTGAAGCCCACAGCGCCTTCAACACCTCACTGCGCCTGCAGTCAGAGGGCATCAACGCCCGCTTCATCGACCTGACCGGTTGGCGGGAAAGTGAACGCCTGTCTATGGATGAGAAGCTGAAACGATCGCTCGAGTCCGTCGACCTGACACGCGAACTGCCAATCTGCACGGGCTATACCCAGTGCAAAGAGGGGCTCATCGAGACCTTCGACAGAGGGTACAGTGAAATGACCTTCAGCCGCATCGCGGTGGTCACCGGCGCTAGGGAAGCGATCATTCACAAAGAGTTCCACTTGAGTTCGGCAGACCCGAATATTGTGGATCCGGCCAAAGTGGTGACTCTTGGCCGAGCGAATTACGACGTTGCCGACCAACTGGCGAATTTGGGCATGGAAGCGATTCATCCCAAAGCAGCCCGTGGACTGTGCAGCGAAGGGATTCCTTTGCGAATCAAGAATTCCTTCGAGCCCGAACACCCCGGTACGTTGATCACCGGAGGCTATCAGGCTGAAACGCCTCAAACAGACATTGTGACCGGCCAGAAATCCGTCATGGCGGTATCTGTGTTCGATCAGAACGCGCCCAGCATCGCCGAGATTGAAAAGACGTTTCTCGACGTAACGTCGCGCTTTCGCGTGCATCGGATCAACCGTGAGAGCAATGCCAACACGCTCACGTTTTACCTGAGTGCGACCCTAAAGCAGGCAAAACGGATTGTGAATGAGCTTGGCAGCAACTTTCCCGGGGCTGAGATCAGCTTGCGCAAGGTAGCCGTGGTTGCCGCGATCGGAAGCTCACTCGATGTTAACAGTGTTCTGATCGCGTCACTGGTGGCGTTTGATGAAGAGTCGATTCCGGTTCTGGCGGCTCACCAAACCATGAGAGACGTGGAAGTTCAATTTATCCTGGACAGCGATCAGTTCGATCACGCTGTCCAGCTTTTGCACTCTGTGTTGATTGAGGCGCGCCCGAACAGAAAGAAGGCAGTCGCAGCCTGACCCTGAATCAACCAACCGGGAACTCGGTTTTCGCATAGCGAACATGGGATTTACGTCGCACTGTCAGGGTATAGCCCAAGGTAAGCGGGCCAAGGCGACCGATTAGCATGATTGCCATGACGACCAACTGGCCGGCGGTGCCGAGTTCGCCCGTTGTTCCCCGTGAAAGACCAACGGTGCCGAACGCGGAAACCACCTCAAACGCGATGTCCAGAAACTCATCCTCAACCAGGATGCTCAGAGACAGAACACCCAGAAAAACCAGCGCCATCCCTATGGTCGCTGTGGCAAGGGCTTTGAGGACTGTTTCACTACTGAGAGAACGCTTGAAAAAGCTCACGTTCAGATTGCCCCGCAAAAACGAACGGGTTGCGGCAAGCATAATGACGAATGTCGAGATTTTGATACCACTGGATGTGGAGTTCGGGGCACCACCGATGAACATGAGAAGCAGCATCAGCACACTGCTGCCGGCGGTTAACGATCCAATATCGAGGGTGTTGAAACCTGCGGTTCGTGGTGTCACGCCCTGAAACCAGGCAGCCAGGAGCTTGTCCCAGAAACTATCCAGTGCGCCAAGAGTCGCTGGATTGCCAAATTCCAGGATGAGGATGGCGCCGGTAGCGAACAGGTTCAGCAGTAGGGTGGCCAAAAGGATGACTTTGACGTAAACCGACAACCTCGACCAACATCGCTTATCAAAAAGCTCCATGATGACGATGTAACCCAGGCCACCTGTGATAAACAGGGCCGTGACGGACAGACTGATGCCAGGATGGTCAACGTAGGCGGAAAGGCTATCTGGTGAAAGAGCGAAGCCGGCATTGTTAAACGCTGAAATCGTGTAGAACAAGGCCTGGTAGAGACCCTCCCACCACCCCAGCTCCGGAATAAAAAACACGCCTAATAACATAACTCCGATAGCTTCTGCCGTTAAGGCGAATACGGCTATCGACCCGCTGGCTCGCCTCGCTGTCTGAAGCGAGATCTCATTAAAGGCTTCCTGCGCAACCAATTGATGCTTCAGTCGGAGCTTGAAGCCCAGGGCAAGGGCCGTGAGCACCGCGAACGTCATCAATCCTAGCCCGCCCAATTGAATCAAGGTCAGAATCACTAACTGTCCAAACAGGGTGTATTGACTCCCGGTGTCCACTACCACGAGACCGGTAACTGTGACTGCCGAGGTTGCGGTAAAAGCCGCCTCCATCCAGGTCACCGGCTCAACAGTCGCAAAGGGCAACTTGAGCAAGCAGGCGCCAAGAACTATGAGAACCAGAAACGACTCAAGCAGGAGTCTCGGTGGGTTCATGCTTCCTTTTGCGGAAGGCTCGCCTCTGGCACCGTGGGAAACCAGATCCAGAAAATGGATTTTCATAGGCGGTTAACCAGATCCCTCAAGTCTTCGAGCTGGCCACCGAGGACAATCCTGTCGCCTTTTCGGATCTTCCAGGTGTGATCCGGGTGGGGGTGCGCTTCCTTCATGCGCTTCACTACCAGTGCTTCAACTGGTTCGCCGTTGATCACCTCTCCGATGGTCTTGTCAACAAGGTCTTCTGTGGTGTGAAAATCCACGATGAAATAATCATCGTCCAGGCCCAGGTAATCATGCACCATCGGATAATTCAGTTCCTGGGAAATCCGGACACCCATCTCGAATTCCGGTGCAATGATTCGGGTCGCCCCAAGCCTTTCCAGAATGCGATGGTGCTGGTTTGTGAGCGCCTTGGCCCAGACTTTCTTTACCCCAAGTTCTCGGAGTTGCAGCGTGGCGAGCATCGTAGCTTCGACGTTCCTGCCTATGGCCACTACAGCGGTATCGTAACTGCCGGCGTTCAGTTCAATGAGCGAGTTTTCGTCTGTGACGTCCGCGATCACTGCATGAGTGATTTCATCAGCCAGTCGGTCAACTCGTTGTTCGTCCGAATCAATACCCAGCACCTCGTGGCCGAGGCGAGTTAATTCACGTGCGATCGTTGCCCCAAACACACCAAGGCCAATGACAATGAACTGTTGTTTTTCAATCATGGGTGCGATTCCGGTGTCGGTTACTGACTGGCTGAAGAAATCTTCTCATACACCTGTGATTGCGGTGCCCTCACTGCCGTAAAAATACCGTAAAAATTCGTTCTGCACCGTCCTAATTCCACCTCGAATATGATCTCCTTACGCCGTCTGATGCAAATTTGGTCGAGAGCAGGGCTTGTCGGCAATGGGATTCTATCGATTGAAACCGGGATTTCTGGGCCATGCCGTGATTGCGCTGGCTTGGCTCGGTTTTTTGGCTATAGCGAACAGACAGGCTTCCCAGCCAGTGGCGTCGATATTTCCTTATCTGGCACCCGTCGTCTTTTTTGCATGGGTATACAATGCAAGATGGGGATTCTTGTTGGCAGGCATTGCCACTCTTGCTGCACTTCCAGGTGATTATGTTGAAACTCATACCAGAGCGGAGCTGCTCTACGCAGGGTTTTCAACTTATGCGCAACTGACGGGAGCCGTCATTGGCTGCATGTTGGCGAAAATCATACGTGAACGGTCTGGGCGATCCTGATGATGGCTCTGTTTAATATCCTTCCTGTTATACAAATACTTGGCTTTCTGCTGATTCTCCTAAGTTTTTTGATGACCCTGCCTGTAAACCTGCTGATGTTCGGCGACACACCGGATTGGCTGGCTTTCGTGAAATCCGCAAGTATTTGTTTTGGCGTAGGACTGGTCTGCTTCTTCAGTGCTGGTCGAAAGCGATATGCGTTGAAACAGAGGCAGATGTTCATCCTCACAGTTTCCGCCTGGGTGTTCATTCCGTTATTTTCCAGCCTTCCGTTGCTGCTGAGCGATCTCAAACTTAGCGTGACGGACGCTTTTTTCGAAAGTATCTCCGGGGTAACAACCACCGGCTCCACAGTTATGAGTGGTCTCGACAACCTCCCGGGGGACATCTTGCTGTGGCGGTCGATCATGCAATGGATGGGCGGCATTGGAATCATCGGCATGGCGGTGGCAATCCTGCCATTCCTCAGGATTGGTGGTATGCGCCTGTTTGCCACTGAATCGTCCGAGTGGACAGAGAAGGCGGTGCCGCGCACCAATCGTTTAGCCCGTGGACTGGTGTTCAGTTACCTCGCACTGACGCTTGGTTGCATCCTGACCTACTGGGCATTGGGGATGGACCTTTTCAACGCGGTAAATCATGCCCTGACTACCGTTTCTACGGGAGGCTACTCGACGTCAGACAGCTCTATGGGTCAGTTTGACCAGCTTTCCATTCTTTTTGCATCAAGCCTCTTCATGATGCTGGGGGGCATACCGTTCTTTCTCTTCGTCAGGTTACTGAATGGCCAGGTGCAGCCAATACTGAGGGACCAACAGATTCGCTTTTTCCTTAAATTCCTTTTGTTGATCGCATGCCTGATTACCGTTTATCGGGTGGTGAATGAGGGGGCGTTTCCGATCGATGCCTTCGTGCATGCTTTATTTAACGTGACATCGGTAGTCACAACTACCGGTTATGCATCTCAGGACTATTCGCTCTGGGGCCCCTTCGTGGTGGTACTGTTTTTCTTTCTTACATTCGTGGGAGGGTGTTCTGGCTCTACCAGTGGTGGCATGAAGATGTTTCGTTTTCAGCTGTCCATGCTGCTGTTGCGTGAGCAAGTACTCCGGCTGCTCCATCCGAACGCAGTAATTGCGAGACACTACAACGGACGAATCATCAGCGATGAAATCGTAGCGTCCAGTGTTGCCTTTTCATTCATCTTTCTTGCGACACTTGCTGTCGTCGCTGCCATCCTTGCTGCGCTGGGCCTCGACCTTGTGACGAGTTTGACCGGAGCCGCTACAGCATTGGCGAATGTTGGGCCTGGCCTGGGCGACACTATTGGTCCCGCTGGTAATTTTCAAACCTTGCCGGACGGAGCTAAATGGGTATTGATGGCGGCGATGTTGCTGGGGAGATTGGAGTTACTCAGTGTCTTTGTGATGTTCTCGCCTCATTTTTGGCGTAGCTAAGAGACTGACACATTCGAAATGGCCCTTCGAACAAGCCCCGCATCAAGGCAGAATTGGTAGCGGAGTAACTGTTAGAAGCTACCGTCATCGCCGATGGTCACGACAGTACCCAAGGTTCGCTTTTGTTTAGGAAGCCCATCTTTGAGACTGGTCAAAGCTCGAATAATCATGTTCTATGAAACAGCTCCCTCTTGCCATTTTTTAATCACGTTCCTCAGTTTTAAGAGCCCCGCCTCGGTGTCCATCAGCGTGACCGGCGCTTGATTGCCTATAGCCCGGATCGGAGATGACAGCCATAGTTCAGCTGTCACTCTGAGGTGGACCCAATCAGTTG
>NZ_AXBW01000035.1:0-5682 GCF_000475355.1 Marinobacter sp. C1S70
CGCCGCTGTGCTTCGGCGTTAACTATCACCAGGCCTAGCGAACAATTTACATTGTAAGTACACTGTAGGTATGCATCATTTCACCTTCGAATGGGATAGCGCCAAAAGCGACTCGAATCTGCGAAAGCACGGCGTCTCGTTCGAAGAAGCGAAGACAGTGTTTACCGATGAGTTTGGTCGACTGATCAGCGATCCAGATCACTCTGAGCTTGGCGAGGATCGCTTCCTGTTGTTAGGGACGAGTATCAATTCGCGCCTGCTGGTTGTATGCCACTGCATCAGGGAGGAAGACCGAATTCGCATCATTTCCGCGAGAAAAGCTGAGAAGCGGGAAAGAAAAGTTTATGAGAGGTACCGCCATGCGTGATCACTACGATTTCACCGATTCCAAGCCCAATCCATACGCCGCGAAGCTTAAGAAGCAGGTAACAATAAGGCTGGACGAGGATACAGTAGAGTATTTCAAGCAAATGTCTGAGCGGAAGGGGATTCCCTATCAGAGCTTGATCAACCTATACCTTCGAGACTGTGCGGCCAAGCATAGGGATCTCAAACTTCAGTGGCAGTGACAGTTAACAAGGCGCATCAATTCGCGGCCTGCGGCCGCCGGACGCCCTTTTCGTTGCGGCTGCGCCTCCACTACAAGGGCGCCGTTGTGCGCTGGCGTTATGCAGGATGATGAACTGGTCAATTGCTAAAAAGTTATCAGGTGTAGCGCTGACACTGATTGGTTTGGCGGTGGTGGTAGATATCATGATCGCAGTATTCATCGGACGTGGTGCAATAGCTGCCGAAACTGCTGGTTGCTACCTTACCGATGCAATGTTGGTTGGCTTTCACTGCCAGGGGTTTTGGGCATCAGGCATTGTATCGGCGTGGCTTAACCTACCAACATGGGGGATCTATGGGCTAATCTTTGCCCCCTACAGCTTCAAAGCGGCATTGCTAGCTGTTTTGGTGTGGTTGCCAGTAGCAGTTTTCATCGTGGCATCTCGCAAGGTGGCTCAGCATGCATAACAAGTCGCAGCAGTACGCGGCCGATGGCCGCCGGACGCCCTTTCCGTGGCTCCTTCGTCGCCACTCCAAGGTCGCCGCTGTGCTCAGCGTTAATGGCAAAGGCTTCGGTCTTTGGGGTGACCTTGGAGGATTGGCCTTGGTGCCGGGCTTGGCAGACAAGCCCGCTGAATCTGGTGAACACCAAGGCCGTCTGAATCCGCGTCTGATTTGGTTGCTTTAATCGTCAGCGGTGTTGGTAGCATTTTTTGGCGTTCGTCTCTCCGGGCCGTCCGCCGACAATTTATTCGGGATCTGGTACCTTTGAGTTCAGGTTCATCCACCGCTGGCTTGGCGGTGGTTTCAAACACATCGTACCGGCGCAAGCTGGTGCAAGTAACGGAGTAGGCCGTCGAGGTCGTTGCCAGGGAGCAGGCAGTGTCAGTACCTGCCTTTAACCAGTCAATCAAGTTCGCTCCCGGCCAGAGGGCCGTCCGCCGGACGTCCCTTACGGGCCGCCGCTTATCTCCGCGTTAGAAAGGGGCTCAGCAATGAATAAGCCTGAATATCTGTATCACGGTACTCGAAAAAAGCTAGAGTTGCTTAATCCGACGCAGGGCGTTGGATATGGCGTGGCGGATAACGAGCGCGGTGTTTACGCTGTTTCAGACCGAGAGTTAGCTATCCCCTTTGCAATTTCATATCGTCCTCTAGGCGACGGAGCTATTTTCTCTGTTGAAACCTCGAAGCGCCCACCTCAAATCGTGCTAAAGGATACCGATGTCGATTGGAACCAAGTGGGATATGTGTACAAGGTCAGCTCTGAAACTTTCGAGCAAATTGATTCAGAGCAGTGGTTGTCCAGAGTTCCCGTCAAACCTCTGGAAGCCGAGGAGATTAAGCCAGAATCCTATCGGGGCTGGATTGTCTATAAATCGGAAATCTAGAGACCGTGCAAAAAATTTCTAACCAATGCAGGCACGGCGACGCCTACTACATTGCGCCTTCGGCTCCATTCCGTAGCCGCGCATGCTGCAAGCGTTATAAGTGCTGAGGGGATTGGGTGCTTCGGAAAAAACTAATCGATGTGGCGCTAGATTGGCAGGAAAGGTTTGGGGTGGCCCCTCAGATTACGACGCCATTATCAGAATACGATGCAGCAATGTTAGTCGGAATGTCCGAGTCTGAGTACTCAGACTTTATGCAAGACAAGACTGCTGTGGCAAAGGGCAGTGATTTCGTTTTTAACGGTATTCGTTACCAAGTAAAAGGCAACAGACCTAGTGGCAAGCCCGGCAGCAGAATCACGATGGTGCCTAAAGCCACAAACTACGATTGGGATAAGCTGATCTGGATCAGGTACGACAAATTCTATGTCATGCAGGAAGCATGGGAGTGGGACGTTGTGCAGTATCAAGCTACATTTCACTCTATCAGTAGGCTTTCGCCAGCAGATTACCGAAGAGGTAAGTGCCTATATGTCAAAGACTTATAACAAGTGCAGGCACGGCGACGCCCATTACATTGCGCCTTTGGCTCCATTTCATGGGCGCGCATGCTGCAAGCGTTAAGCAGTAAAAGGTAAGCACGAGCAATGGCAAATAATTGGAACATCCCGGACTGGCTCGAAAAAGAGATCCGAGCACGCGATACGGTATGCGTCTATTGCGGCAATGAGTTTACCCCTGTGAAAGTATCGAGAAGGTCTGCGGCTAGCTGGGAACATATCATCAACGATGCCAACATTATTACTCGGGAAAATATTGCTCTCTGTTGCTGTGGCTGCAATGCCAGCAAAGGCCAAAAATCACTATCCGCCTGGCTGCAAACCAAGTACTGCAAAGACCGTGGCATCACACCAGAAAACGTGGCTCCGGTAATAAAGCAGGCTATTGAGCGTGGCCTGTAGTTTTGTGCTTAACAAGTTGTTGTAGTTCGTTCCGGCCTTCGGCCTCCACCGGACGCCCCTGTCGGGCCGCCGCTAAACCAAGGCGTTAAGCTCTATTGTTGCGTGATGCGCACCATGCTATCATTCCCTCATGATTAAATCTTTCCGTCACAAAGGACTGAAGCGGTTCTACTCGACCGGCAGCACGGCGGGCATACAGCCTGACCATGCCAAGAAACTGCGTATGCAGTTAGCTGCTCTGGATACGGCCACTTCGGTGGAGGACATGGATATCCCTGGCTTTCGGCTTCACCCATTAAAGGGTAAAGACAAGGGGCGGTGGTCGATTCGGGTTAACGGAAATTGGCGAATGACGTTCGAATTTCAGGACGGCAACGCCTACATTCTTGATTATGAGGATTATCACTAATGACTATGCATAATCCGCCGCATCCAGGTGAGTTCATTCGGGAGGTGTACCTGGAGCCTTTCGGTATCAGTTCCCGTCAGCTTTCTTCCAGTCTGGGCGTATCACCTTCCACTTTGTCTCGGCTGCTCAAAGGAGATAGTGGTATTAGCCCGGAAATGTCATTGCGGCTATCCAAGGTTCTCGGTCGCACTCCTGAGAGCTGGTTGGCAATGCAGGACATGTACGATCTTTGGGTGGCCCGCAATACGGTCAATCTGGATGGCATTCATCCCCTGGACTTCGAAGCAGCTTAACCAGCGGCTGTTGTCGGACGCGCCTACGCTGGCGCTCCGGCACGCCGCAAAGCCAAGGCGTTATGTTCTAGAAGGAGTTACCCGTGAACCTTACATGGAAGTATTCAGAGACAGACGTAGACTGGGAAGAACTGTCCAACTTGTACCGCATCGCACCCCTGGGCGAGAAGAAGCCAGAGGCCTTGGCCAAGGTCTTCTCAGCTAGTATGTTCAAGTGCTTTCTTTACAACTCAACCGATAATTTAGTGGGTGTCGGTCGGGCATTAGCCGATGGAGCAGATTGCTCCTACATTTGTGATATTGCTGTGCATCCAGAGTTCCAAGGGTCTGGCGTTGGCGGGGCCATCGTGTCAAAGCTCGTGGAATTGTCTGCTGGCCACAAGAAAATTGTGCTTTATGCCAATCCTGGAAAGGAGGCCTTTTATCGAAAATTGGGCTTCAAGCACATGAGCACTGCAATGGCCATATTTCAGAATCAGGAACAGGCGCTAGAGCTTGGCCTGATCAATGAAACATAACCAGTCAATCCAGCCGACGCCTTCGGCGCAGCTGATTTCCACGTTATGTTTCTTGACCGCACCTGTTAACTGGTGCTATTAATGGTGCCAAATCGTTGACTAGGTAATCACTATGCAAGTGAAATTTTCCGAGGATGTCATTCCTCTATCAGACCTGAAGATCAATCCCGGAAAGGTGGTTGGTCGAGCGCAAGATACGCATCGCCCCATCCTGCTCACCAGCCGTGGCCGCGGCATAGCTGTTGTTCAGGGGCTCGAGGATTATGAGAGAACCGCAGAGGAATTGCGGTTTGTAAAGGCGGTGGCGCGGGGGCTTATGGATGTTCGCGAGGGCAACACCGTATCGTTGGAGGACGCCAGGAAAACGTTGGGTATCAAGTAAATGGAATTACGCATCGCACAGTCCGCTCTTGAGGACTTACAGGCTATTCAGGAGTATTACAAAGAGCAGGATGTGCCACATATCGGTGACGATTTCGTGGCTGCTATCCTGGAGCACTGTGAAATGATTCAAATCCACCCTGATGCTGGCCGAGTTGTTCCTGAATTCAACATGGATCATATTCGCGAATTGATTCACGCGCCGTTTCGAGTTGTCTATCTCAGGCAGGCTAAAGAGGTTGTGCTCATACGAGTCTGGCGGAGTGAGAGGCAGCTCGAATTACCAGCAAACGAAACATAACCAAGCCATGCACCGGATGCCAAACCCTCCGCTTCGCTGCGGTTATGTCACCGGTGATGGCGGGCGTTAGGCGCTACTGCTCACCTTATATTTGGACTTCGCATGAGACACTCTGAAAGACACAAAACAGATCGAATCGGTTGGCTTCGTGCTGCGGTTCTTGGTGCAAACGACGGGATTGTATCTACTGCGAGCCTGGTCTTGGGGGTGGCAGCAGCAGGGGCGGACTCCAAGGCTTTGTTAGTCGCAGGCGTAGCTGGTCTCGTTGCAGGTGCTATGTCGATGGCAGCAGGTGAGTACGTGTCAGTCAGCTCTCAAGCCGATACGGAGGGGGCCGACCTTGCCAGAGAGAAAGCCGAGCTGGCTGATGCGCCTGAACAAGAGCATGCGGAGCTTGCCGAGATTTACGTCAGGCGCGGGTTAGACCGGGCGCTCGCAGACAGCGTAGCAAGTCAACTGATGAAGCAGGATGCACTTGGGGCACATGCACGCGATGAACTTGGCATCTCAGAGGTCTCTACGGCCCGTCCAATTCAGGCTGCATTGGCGTCGGCAGGCACATTCTCGGTAGGTGCGGCCCTTCCCTTATGTGTCGTCCTATCGTTTCCGGAGTGGTTACTTATGTGGGTCGTCCCTGGCAGTTCATTGGTGTTCCTTGCCTTACTAGGCTCATTAGCAGCGAAAGTCGGCGGCGCTCCTGTTCTTAAGGCCGCCTCTCGGGTCACGTTTTGGGGGGCTCTGGCAATGGCTTTGACGGCTGGGGTCGGTGCGCTCTTCGGTGTGGCCGTATGATTTTCTGGCGGTGCATTCTCTCGCCTAACAAGGCGCTGCTGTCGGACAAATTCTCCGCTGCGCTTCAAATTTGCCGCAGAGCGCGG
>NZ_AXBW01000036.1:0-5770 GCF_000475355.1 Marinobacter sp. C1S70
CACGTTCGCCGGAATACGCAGGGCGAGAAACTACGAGGTCAGTACATCGTTGGGGCCCTGGTTGCCTTGGCAGGTTGTTGGTTGTTGATCAGCCGTAATGCCGATGGATTTTCCT
Organism: Marinobacter sp. C1S70; assembly: GCF_000475355.1. Lineage (NCBI taxonomy): Bacteria > Pseudomonadati > Pseudomonadota > Gammaproteobacteria > Pseudomonadales > Marinobacteraceae > Marinobacter > Marinobacter sp. C1S70. Next base: position 116 of record NZ_AXBW01000036.1, read on the forward strand.
GGGAGAACCTGCCGGGTTACATGGTGGCTCTGTCCTGCGCTTTGATCTGGTCATCCTATTCCGTTCTCAGCAGACTGGTTCGCTCGGTACCGACCGATGCGGTGGGCTGGTTCTGCGGTGTCACGGCTTTTCTGGCGTTGATTTGTCACCTTTTATGGGAGGAAACAGTGTGGCCAGAAGGCGCACTTCAATGGATTGGCGTGGTGGGGCTCGGCCTCGGACCGGTGGGCATAGCATTCTTCACCTGGGACCATGGTGTAAAGCACGGAAACATCCAGTTACTGGGAACCCTGGCATACAGTGCGCCACTGATTTCAGTGATCCTGTTGATCATTGCCGGATTCGGCGAGGCTACAGTTGCCGTGTTGAGTGCCAGCATCCTGATCGTCATTGGTTCCTTGATCGCGGGTCGTGCGAAGAGCCGGAAGGTCGCCGAGCCAGATTTGTTAACAGACTAACTACGTCAAAGGAGCAGTGAGATGATTACCTGGGACGATTTCGAGAAGGTTGAACTACGGATCGGGACCATCATTGAAGTGATGGATTTTCCTGAAGCGCGCAAACGGGCTTATAAATTGCGAGTGGATTTCGGGCCGGACATTGGTATTCGTAAATCGAGTGCACAGATTACAAACCTCTATGGCAAGCAGGAGCTCATCGGCAAGCAGGTTTTGGCCGTCACCAATTTTCCGCCCAAACAGATTGGCCCTTTTTTGTCGGAGTGTCTGGTCACTGGCGTGCAAACCGAGAAGGGCGCAGTTACCTTGGTGAGACCGGATGCGCAGGTGGATAACGGGGAGCGCTTGTTCTGAGTTTCGACGGCTTACACATCACGGGCCAACTGGTATTTAAGTCCAAGTGAGGGCGATGAACGGGGCAAAGTCTCCTGTGCTGGCTATGGTGAGCGGAAAGCTCACCGTTGCAGCGCTCCAATGCACTTTCCTCCGATTCGTTGCTCCAAAATAGCCGCAAAGCTCCTCGTAATCGTCCAATGCAAATGTTCGCTTTGCGACCTTAACGGCCGAATTATGCTGGTAATCTACGGCCAGAACCGGCCAAAATATTGTCACATTATCAGAGTGAAAACCTGAAAAAGTGTAACTCCGACTCTTTTCAATCCTTTCAGTCACTTATAAGGTTGTTACATGTAACCACAGGACTAATAAGATGGGCGTGCCGGTCCATCACATCAAATCCGAGATTCGCCGATACGGCATCAACGTATTCTCTTCCAATTACACGCTCTACGGCGACATGAGCCGGCGAGTGATGACAACGTTAGAGAGCTTGGCTCCAAAAGTGGATGTGTATTCCATTGATGAAGCCTTTCTCGACCTGACCGGCATTGACCGGGTGGTATCCTTCGAGGAGTTTGGTCGAGAGGTTAAAAGCACTGTTTACCAGAACGTTGGTTTGCCCGTCTGTGTGGGCATTGCCCCCACGCGAACACTGGCCAAGCTGGCTAACTTTGCCGCGAAGAAGTATCCGGCGACCGGAGGCGTGGTAGACCTCACAGACCCCGTCCGGCAACGGCGGTTGATGGCCCGGGTACCGGTTGAGGAGGTTTGGGGTGTCGGCCGAAAGCTCAGTGCCAGGCTGCAGGCCATGGGCATTGTCACAGCGTTACAGCTAGCGGATACCCATCTGGCGACGCTGAGAAAACAGTTCTCTGTCGTGTTGGAACGCACCGCCCAGGAACTCAACGGCATGCCCTGTGTTGCGTGGGAGGATGTGCCGCCCCCCAAGAAGCAAATCATGTGTTCCCGATCTTTTGGCCAGCCGCTTCAGAAACTAAGCGACCTGGAGGAGGCCGTTGCGCACTTTGCGACCCGCGCTGCGGTAAAGCTTCGGGCGGGTGATCAGTACGCTGGAGAGCTGATGGTGTTTATCCGAACCAACCCATTCAATCCCAGCGCACCGCAGTATTCACGCAGCGCCAGTGTGAAGCTTATCCAGCCCAGCCAGGACTGCCGGGTTATTGTGCAGCAGGCCCTGAATCTGCTGCGACCGATGTATCGCGAAGGATTTGATTACGCCAAGGCCGGCGTCATGCTGTGTGAGTTGGTGGAAGAAGCGGGTGTTCAAGAGGATCTCTTTCAAGCCGCTGCCGGGCAGGCACCAGACAACGGCAGATCGGAACGCCTGATGGCCGTTATGGATGCCATTAACCGAAAGGCCAAGGCTCCGGTCTACATGGCCAGGGAGGCCGGGCCTGCTGCCTATGCGATGCGACGGGGGCATTTGTCGCCGGCGTATACGACTCGTTGGGATGACTTGCCGAAGGTTCTTTAAAAACAAAAGCGAACATTCGGAGTACCTCATATCCTTGGCGTTATCTGCCCCAGTTAAGCGCTTGGTCGCTTCTCAAGAACCTGGCAAGCGATCAAATGGACTAACTGTTCCAGCTCGTCGATCGCCAATAATGTGGGTGTAGATTTCAGTCGTCCGAATATCGCTGTGGCCGAGGATTTCCTGAACTGTTCGAATATCACTCCCTGATCTCAATAACTCCGTCGCGAAAGCATGCCTAAAGGTGTGTGCTGACACTCGTTTGGTGGTGCCGCTATCCAGAACCGCCTGCCTCAATTGCCGCGAATAAGAAGAACGATGAAGATGGTGCCGGCACACATAGCCAGCGATGGGGTGAACGCATCTTGTCGAAGATGGGAATAGGTATTGCCATCCCAAGTCCTTCATAACCGGCCCGTACTTCTTATGCAGTGAGGCGGGCACCGAAGTAAGGCCAAATCCATCGGCTAGATCAGACTCGTGCACGGACCTTGCGTGGGCGATTTGTCGTTCAAGGTTATCTCTGAGATTTCCTGGAATCAGGGTGTATCGGTCTTTCCGCCCTTTGCCGTTGAATACGAGCAGATTGCGGCTCTTCAAATCAATGTCTTTGATGCGAAGTGATAGCGCTTCGTTGATTCTCAAACCGCATCCATAGAGCAGAGCGGTAATGAGCCAATACTCGCCTTCCATGCGGTGGAGAATCGAAGCTACTTCATCGGGATTAAGAACGGTCGGCATGCGACGAGGGGTCTTCGTCATCTTGTACTGGAGATTCTCAATCTCCCGTCTAAGCACATGCTTGTAGACAAAAATAATCGCGCACAGAGCCTGATTCTGAGTACCTGAGCTGACTCCACGATTGACGGCGAGGTGATTCAGAAAGCGCTCAATCTCGTGATTACCCATCACCTCTGGGTGTTTCTTGTCGTTAAAGAGGATGAATTGGCGGATCCAGTAGAGATAAGACTGCTCGGTGCGGTAGCTGTACTGCTTGGTTCTGATCTCTGTGCGAACCGATTCCAGAAACGGTGATTTAGCCACAGTCGCCCTCCTTGGCTAAAGCTGTATGGATGTACAGTTATAATGAAAAGGCCGCAAAAACGCCAAATTTTCTGCGGTTTAACGTGCGTGGCTGTGCACGTTTTTCACAGGGCGCCTCTGTAGATGTCTGATTTAAAATGGTAATTTTTTAATGCTTTGGTTTTAACGTGCAAAACCGCGCACGGATAAACCGCGTGCACGCTTTTCACAAATCTAAAGGCCCGACAACGGCCCGAAGCAGGCCAATAAGACTCTGAAAAAAATGAGTATTCGGTGTGTGAAGTGGTTTTTGACGGGGTGGTTTCGTTGCGGTTTAATGAGAATTCACGCTAATAAGCTGTTAGACGAGATGGGTATGAAGTCAGACGACAGACTGGTTTTCCGCTTAAAGGGTCAATTTGGCTATGTAGATGGCTCTTTGTTCAGCGATGCGGACCTAGCCTCTGTGCGCGCAGACACGGTCTTTCTGAATCTGGAGAATTCAGAGGTATCCGATTGCGGAATTGCCAACTTGCCTGACATGCCTGCATTGCGTTGTATTGATCTTGATGGAACGCGGGTAACCGACATAGCGATGGAGCGCCTTGCAACATTCAAGAGTCTTGAGGAAATCTGGCTTGAAGGTACTGTAGTTTCGGATATTGGGCTCGGTTTTCTCCAGTCACTCAAGGGGCTTAAATTCATATCGGTATTGGATTGCGAACACATATCGGATGAGGCGGTATCAAGCTTGCAGGCAGCGAATCCCGGGATTGAAGTACATTGAGAGCCGGTACCGCGTCTAACCAATACAGTCACGGCGACGTCTACTACATTGCGGCTTCGCCTCCATTTCGCAGCCGCGCGTGCTGTTGGCGTTATGCACAAGGGACGGACGGTGTCATCGTATGAAACTACCATTTGAGCGCCTTGGAGCTTTTTTCGTTTGGTATCTTGCCCGTGACTTGCCGCTCGTTCTGACTAAATCAGACCTCGTTAAATTCATTGATAAAGCACCAATTGAGGATGCGAATCAAAGTTCAAGGTTGAAAATAGCTGTATTTATGGGCGTTGGCTACTCAGCCGAAATCTCCGAAAGCGCAACTATTGTTACTCATGAGATTGAGCGCAGCATTGATTCCAATGGGTGGCCGTACTCATACAGATTTGAAGGAAAAGAAGCAGTCTCGGCATTCGAGGCGTATACGTCTGCATTCTGTTTCTGTAACAAAAATATAGCTGCAGAAGAGGCCCGTACGAGCATTGATGGCCATGTCTCGTATAAGTTTTTTCGGTGTAAGCTCATGAGGAAGGTTGAATTGATATCCTTCTCCAAGGATATGGTAGAAAGCGTCGTTGGCCCAAGCGTGGAATATTTCGTTGGTCTTGCTGGCGGTGAGTATCTGTACTTTGGCGAGGGCTCGATTAAACGGCTTTACTCGGACCGGCTTGAGCCCGTTTCTGAGAGGCCGGACTACTACGAATTATTGGCTGCCTCGTATGGTCAGCGATGAGTACGCATAGCACTTCGCGCCAGCCGAAGACAGGGCGCACATGGCCTTCCTTGGCTAATCTGGGGGTTATGCAGAAATTGGGAGGCAAGGAATGATCAGAAACGCCTTTATTATTCTCGCAATCAATGCTGCGGCCAGTGGGTGTGCATATAGCATCAAAGATATTGATGTCAGTGATCTTGAGCCGTCTTGTGTTAGGGAATGTTCTACGAGCTATTCATCCTGTGTGTCACAAGGTAATCAAGTTGGTTTTAAAACTGAAACTCTGCGGGCTTGCCGAGAGTCCTACCAGGTTTGCACAAATACATGCCCGGTAGATTAGTGCATAACAAGTGCAGGCACGGCGACGCCCTTTTCATTGCGCCTTCGGCTCCATTACAAGGGCGCGCGTGCTGCAAGCGTTAGAGGTCCGAGAAAACTATGGAAAAGCATCAGGCTCAGCAATTTGCTCAGGAATGGGTGTCCGCATGGAATGCGCATGATTTAGATAAAATTCTTTCACACTATGAGGAAGAATTTGAAATGTCATCTCCAGCCATAACCAAGCTCACAGGAGAATCTTCCGGTGTGCTTCGGGGCAAAGATGCTGTCGGGGAATATTGGTCAGGTGCACTCGAAAAATATCCCGACCTCGAATTCAACTTGCTTCACGTCCTTCGTGGAGCAAATAGTGTCACCCTTGTTTATGAGGGAGTCTTAGGACTTTCGGCGGAAGTGTTTCATTTCGGCTCTTCCGGCAAGGTGGCCAGAGCTTTTGCGCACTATGACCTCTAACAAGCGCAGGCACAGCGACGGCTTTTTCGTTGCGGTGTTAATGGCCAATTAAAGT
>NZ_AXBW01000037.1:0-2708 GCF_000475355.1 Marinobacter sp. C1S70
CTGCCGCGCAGACTCCTAGTGTCGGCAGTACGCAGGATTCCGAACGACCCAATGAGGAAAATCCAAGCGTAACAAGGCGCTGCTGGAGCAGTCGGATATCCTGTCGGCGCAACGCGAGGTAATGCAGAAGGTTTTCGGCGCTTATACGATAGCCAGAGTCGAGTTCGTTGAGGCTAAATGGGGGGTGGGCAGCTATAGAGCAAAGGCTATCTCGAAGATTGGTGAGATCTTCCAGTAGCTCACCCATGTACTCAATCTCTGATGCAGTGAGGGCTCTCGGAGTTATTTCGTCCATTTCTGGCCTCCCCTGCTGCATGAAGCTTCATGCGCGGAATGTTTTCGATGCGAGGCTGACTAAATTCCATACAGTAATAGAGTCGTCCTGAAATGTGTCAGCGGTGTGACATTTTTGTTTCGGTGGTAACGACGCGGATTAAATTATTACCGAATTCGTGGAAGTGTTACGAAAAATGAGGCGCTTTCGCCATATTTTTATTGTGTAGCCATACGTCAACGACGAAATGCACGGCGCGAATCTGTCTGGAATAGGCGTGGAGGCAGCGAGTGAGCCGGGAGTTATCCCCAAATCCGAATGTTCGCTTTGCGACCAGGGCGTCCTCTGGGGACTCAGCTAAACAAAAGCGAACATTGGCCTGGCTTTCGGGAAATTGTAAGCTGACTCAAAACCACGTTCGTTGTTGACCCGTCTATAACTTCATAGTTTACCTTCTATCTGTAGTAGCAAAGTTGGGGGGTGTCATGTATCGAATCTCAGAGCTGGCTGCACAGCTCAGTCTGTCCCGATCAACTTTGTTGTATTACGAAAGAAAAGGACTAATCACTGGCAAGCGTCAGTCGAACGGATATCGATTTTACGGGGAAAAGGACCTCCAGCGCCTTCGGCTGTTTCAACAGCTACAAGCCGGGGGGCTGAGTCTCCAGGAGTGCAAGGACTGCCTCGATGGCAAGCTCGATAGAGACATGCTGCACCGCCGAATGGTGCAGTTGAATGCTGAGATCGAAGCAAAGCAGAGAGCAAGTCGCCTGCTTTCTGCATTGCTCGGTAAAGGCTCGTTGCGTTCCTGGCATCAGGTAACTGATCGGGTCGCACCCGACGCCTACCTGGATTGGATTAAACAGCAAGGCTTTAGTGAGCGGCAAGCCCTGCATTTGAAATGGTTATCTAAAGATATGAATCAACATGACCAATACATGGCCGACTTTATGGCCGTTTTCCAGGGCCTTGACCGGTGGGGACCAGGTTCTGAAGAAGATACTGTTAAAGCTCTGGCGCTAGTGCCTATCGTACCAACCCAAGTGGTCGATATCGGCTGTGGCAAGGGCCTTGCCACTATCATACTTGCCGAAAAGACTCAGGCTCAGGTCGTGGCCGTAGACAATGAAGCAAGCGCACTGGAGGCGTTGAAACAACGGCTTGTTGAGCAAGGTCTTCAAGACCGAGTGAGAACCGAATGCGCAAGTATGACGGATTTGCCATTCCAGACTGGCAGCTTCGATCTCATCTGGGCAGAAGCGTCGGCCTACGTTATGGGCTTTGAGAAAGCGCTTACAACTTGGAAAAAATTCCTGAAGCCAAAAGGCTGCATCGTGGTGAATGATTTGGTCTGGCTGACAGACACGCCAAGTCAGACCGCCGTGGACTTTTGGCATCAAGAATATCCTGACATGCAGTCAGTTTCTTTACGTGAGCAACAAATCCGGCGGGCGGGATATACGGTAATTGATCATTTTTCCCTGAGCCAGCAGGCATGGGCAAATTATTATGAACCTTTACGCTCACGCCTCAATGAATTGAAGCCTCAGATGGCAGAATCGATGGCACTGAACGACATTGATCGAGAGATTGGAATTATTGACCAGTATCTCGGTGAGTTTGGTTATGAGATGTTCATCTTGCAGGTCGATTAGATAGAACGGCTTGCTCCATCTCGAATGCCCGCTTTCCGGCCGTCCCGCATCCCGCGCGACACCTAAACAAAGGCGGACATGCTCGCTGCTATAGTAATCAGCGACCATGCAAAATTACACGTTCATGGTCGCTGTTCACCACAGATTCTACTGATCCCAGGTAGGAGCAAAGTCCGGATCTGCTATTCGGTGATTGCTATCCAACGTTGCTATTTCAGACATTTCCTTGTCAGATAAAACCAATTCCTTTCCCTTTAGATTCGATGCCAGATGCGCTCGTTTGGTAGATGAGGGAATCGCCACAATATCCCGTTGTCTTAACCAGGCAAGCACCACCTCTGGGATTCTTGCGTTGTGGCTTTCAGCAATTCCGTGCAGGGTCTCGTCTTCCAGAACTTTGCCGACTGCCAATGGCATGAAACCCGTTACCTCAATGCCATTTCGTTGGCAGAACTCGACTACTGCGTCATTCTGTAGGAAAGGATGGACCTCCACCTGGTTCGTCAAAATCTCGTCCTTTCCGGCAATGCCGATAGCACGTCTGATCTGTTCGATGGTGAAGTTGGAGATTCCGATCTCTTTCGCAAGACCCTGTTTCTTGGCTTCGACCAGCTCGACGATGTACTCCTGCATCGGGACTTCCTCATCCGGCGACGGCCAGTGGATCAGCAATAAATCAACGTAGTTTGTCCTCAATTTGGTAAGGCTCTCGCGCACACTGGGAATGAACTTGTCACGTGCCAAGTTTTCGTACCAAATGCGTATTCCGGCGAACGTGA
>NZ_AXBW01000038.1:0-66945 GCF_000475355.1 Marinobacter sp. C1S70
CACTTTAATTGGCCATTAACAATCGCAGGGTCGCCGTGCTCCGAAACCAGAATGTTTCCGGAATTGCCGAGGTCCAAGTGCGCCACCCCATGTTGATGAAGGGTTTTCACATCATTGAAAAGCCGCGAGAAAAAGCCACTAGGGACACCACCGCCTTCCGCAACATTCTTGATAGCCCGCCCCTCTATCAGGCGATAATGGACGGTCGGCGAGACGTCTGATGGCCGAGAGACTTGATCAGGCGTGAAATCGAGGTGCTCTACTCTTCTCAACATCCTGAATTCGTGGGATGCGAGAAATCTGAAGTAATTCCCGAGAAGGCCCCGGGAGAATCTGAACGCCTTGTAAATGTGCCTCTTGCCGCTGTTATCGACGTTTACAGAGACGATTGGCTTGTACCATTTCTGGTTACCGGAATCTTCGAGTGCTGCCGAATTCCAGCGTGAATCCACAGATGGGCAGTTTGTCTGGCCGCTCATTCCCCCTCCAAATTGCAGGATATGCAGGTTGTTGGGCAAGCCGACCGCATAAACTGCGGTTTAACCAACCCTTTGCCAATGCCGCGGCTTGCGACACCTGCACAGGATTATTGGAGGTTTTCGGGAGGCTGAATAATTCTGTTGCGGTATCTTTATCATCACGAAAAGTGATGACTCAGCTTCTACACGTTTCAGGCAATCGCTTTTACGGTCGAATGGCCACATGGCGAGCTGGTCATAATGTCATGCCAGCGTTCGCGAAGGAGCCGTTCAACGTGGTTCCGCAGCCAGACAATTCCGGGATCGCGGTCGTGGCGGGTGTGCCAAATGAGGTAAAGACTGGTCGGATCTACTTCGAAAGGTAATTGCCCCATCCACAGGCCGTCCACGAAGCCGCAGTCCTGGCTGATCAACTCCGGAACTGCAGTAATGAGGTTCGACTCCCTGAGAATCTGGGGAACAATCGAAAAGTGGTTAACTGTGGCAGCAATGCGCCTGCTATACCCCTTCTGGTCAAGGTAACTGTCCACGAAACCATGGGCATCCCCTGACATTGTCACAAGCAGGTGTCGGGCCTCGAGGAATTCCTCCATGGTGATCTGCCGGCCGGCAAGCGGATGGTCGGCACGCATTGCCAAAACGTATCCACCTTCAAACAACCAGGTGCTTCGCAAGCTGTGATCGTGCTGGGTAAGCATACCTACCGCCAGATCCACATGGGCTTCGCGCAGATCGTCGTACGTACCTTCCGGCGTGTACGGCACAGCGTGGACGTCCACTCCCGGCGCGTCACGTTCCAGCAACTCAATCAACTGGCGCCAGATCATTTCAACAGTCACATCCGTTACGGCGATGCGAAACTTTCGCTTTGATGTGGCCGGATCGAATTGAGTCGCACTCACCGCATTGGTTAGCGCATACATGTGATCGCCAACCTGGTGCCACAGACTGAGCGCATAGGATGTCGGTTCGATGTTTCGGCCTTTTCGCACGAACAGCGGGTCGTTCCAGATCTGGCGCATCCTTGAGATCGCATTGGATACGGCAGGCTGGGTCATGGCAAGCCGGTCTGCAGCGCGGGTCACCGAGCGCTCAGTCATAATGGCGTCAAATATGTACAACAGCTGGAGTTCTTGTGTTTTCATTTAACGTTCCTGATCCTGAGCACCGGTCAATTCTGGCTGGCAAATGACTCGACCGCAATTGCGGCATTCCGTCAAAGGCGATGTTCACCGCTTAAACGAAGAAGCCCCCGTTCAGGAGGCTTTTATGTGCATCAAAGGTGGCCTTTTACAAATGCCCGTAACTCACTGAGACTGCCAGCCCCTGTCTTCTGGGCAACAACACCGCCGCCCTGGAACAGGGACAGAGTCGGAATGCCCCGGATACGCATTTTGGCAGTAATGTCCGGGCTGTCATCCACGTTTACTTTGGCAATCGTCAGTTGTTCACCAAACTCGTCTGCGATTTCCTCAAGCATTGGTGCAACCGTCTTGCAGGGTCCACACCAGGGCGCCCAAAAGTCCACGAGCACAGGCCGATCGCTCTTCACAACCTGCTGCTCAAAATTAACATCTGTTACTTCAATTATGCTGCTCATCGGCAAATCTCCTCCATTTGAACCTGATTCAAACATTGAAGCTTTCTGCCCATGAAAACTAATTGCGGGATTGTATAAGTTCCATTTCCTGCAATGATGATTTCCGGCCTACCCTTCACAGCCGCTTATTACATACCGGCCCAACCGGCACCAGACACTGGGAATTCACAACCAACTCCGAAATGTGTGTCGATAAACCTGGCCAATTTTCCGGTTGGCGCTCAGGGCTGATCAATCGCAGGTGCTCAAAACATTATCCGTGCTTATGGATAAGTAGTTATACGTTCACCCCATGACCTGAAATACTCAACACCCATCACCAAGCATGATGTATTGCATACCGTTTGGGAATTATTCGTTTCGACTTTACAGCTCCATACTTCGCTCCATCTGATATCGAGTCCATTGGCGACACCGGTATGAGCACTAACCCATCGAACTTTGGAGAACGTGTTATGCGTAAATTTGTACTCATCACTCTGGTTTCACTCTTTGCAGCCGCAGCCCTGCCCGCCAACGCAACCCTGGCAGACCGCAAATCCGATGAGGGCCGCTCGGAGCAGGCTCAGCCCGCCCCCTATAGCGGACAGATCGTGATTCGCGGTGAAATTCAGGATCGCGACGCGGAGAGCCATGCAGCCAAACCGGCCCCATACAGTGGTCAGATTGTTATCCGCGGCCAGGTTCAGCCCGAAAGCCACGGTTGAGCTTTAGCTGCTTCATTTGCGTCTTGGCACCAGGGACGGTGCGTTTTTGGTTTCGAAGCAACGTATAAGCCTCCCGAGCGATCTCCTCAACATCAAGACTCAGAGCGAGGTCGCTTGAGCCCAGGGTCGCCATCGGAACGAACGCCGCATCCAGTGCATCGTCGGCGGCTATCGGCTCACCCTCCTCCCAATGACAGAGAACGGCGATCAGGACGAAGTGGGAACGAAGATGCCCTTCATCCCCGACGTCGTAGGCATCCACGGCATTGAATACCCTGCCGGCGGTCGCCCGAATGCCGGTCTCCTCGAACAGTTCCCTGACAGCGGCGGCTTCGATCGTCTCTCCCAGTTCCATTTTTCCACCCGGAAACCCCCAGCGACCCGCGTCCGGCGGGTTAGCACGGCGCACCAGCAACACTTCATCGTTCCTGAAAAGCACCGCAATCGTCGCCACCACCGGGTGCATATACCTGTTACTCCGAAGCTCACTTTCGGTTGCCGCAGCCATAAAATGCTCATCTCGTCGTTGTTCGTCAGGTATGCGGGGCAAATGTCAGCGCGGTACCTGTGAGCAGCTTGCACTTCGCTGATCAGAATTTTCGTGGGGTGCGCACTCAGTTTTCACGCAACAAACGCGCGGCTGGCGGACCCGACAGCGCAACAAAACCCGGCGAAACACACGCCAGGCACCGCCAAACAGTTCGGCGAAAAATTTGGCACGTAGTCGGGCGTTGTCACGTTCGATTTCACGGATTTTCGGATCCGGGTTATGGAAGGCCATTGCATCTTCTCCCTGCTCCCTGAAAGCTTAGCAAAATCGAGGCAATGGTGGCGATTTCGGCATGCGCCACATTCGGGCAAATGAAAGCCACTACAGAGACTGATGCAAAAGGTCGAGCTGGGAATCGCCCACCAGTGTTCGTTCGCGCTCAAAGATCAGCCAGGTTCGGACTCGGCTCTCTATCTGATTTCTGTTGCGACAAATCCAGGTGTAGCGGCCGGCAGGATCAGAGACACATTCCATCTGTGCGCCGTGTTTGCGGGCAATCGCCATGTGTCGCTTAAATGTCCGGTCAGGCATGTTGGCATAACGCCTTCGGATCTCATCTGAAGTCAGATCAGCGTTATCCAGCACAGTGGTAATGAGCTCAAGGGTGGTCTTGAAATCGCGGTACATAGACTCTCTGGAGGCATCATGCCAACAAGTGGCACGAGCTTCTGCCGGTGCCAGTTTCTGGCGTAGCCGCGGGCGAGCGGTAAAATCGCAGCCTGGGCACACCAAAGCGGGCGCCAATTATAGCGATGCCAGCTGTTGGCACAAGTGACACGCCATGCCGGTAACTGGCACACCCTCTCAGGCATGCCAGCATTTGGCATGCAGTGACAACAAGAGAGATGATGCTCGCCGCGGCCAGGCATTACCTGGGCCGGAGGAAGGTTGATCGGGAGGTGACAGGCGCTCCCTTGCCGTCCATTGAGCTGACTTCAAACTGAATATTCACATTGGCACTGGAGAGATAGTCGGGCGGATAGGTAACGGATACGGGAATCTCGGCTTTTTCCCCAGGTTCCAGCGCCAGACTGCCTGGCCCCTGATATTCGCCATGCTCAAGTCCTACTGCGTCAAGTATAAAAAACCTCGCCTCGCTGTCCTTGTTTCTTACTTTCAACAGATAGCTGTTTTCAATCTGACCGTCTGCAGTAAACCGGTACATCCCTCGATCCCGCTCTACATCAAGGGTCACCAGCGGCCGGGACGCGACACCCCAGGAGAACAAGGCGATCGTCGAAACCAGCAGGAGGAAATAGCCGATCAGGCGAGGTCGCAGCACACGGGTAAGGCCACCGGCCAGTTCCCGCTCGCTCGCATAGCGAACCAGTCCCCGGTCGTACCCCATCTTGTCCATGATGGAATCGCAGGCATCAATGCAGGCCGCGCAACCAATGCATTCCATTTGCAGTCCGTCACGAATGTCGATACCTGTCGGGCAGACCTGAACGCACAACTGGCAATCAATGCAGTCTCCCAGGCCGTCGTCCGGCGCGCGCTGCTCACCCTTTCGACGAGAACCCCGGGGCTCTCCCCTCGCCGCGTCATAGCTCACTACCATCGAATCGGCATCGACCATGGAAGATTGAAAGCGGCCATAAGGGCACATGTGAAAGCAGACCTTCTCCCTGAGCCAGCCCGCATTCAAATAGGTGGCTGCGGTAAAAAAGAAGACCCAGAACGCAGCCCAGCCAGACGCCTCCAGGCTCACCAAATCTCCAACCAGGGCCCGGATCGGGGTGAAATATCCAACAAACGTAATCGCGGCAATCAGGCTGATTATGAGCCAGAGGCCATGTTTGCAGGCTCTTCGGGCTGCTTTATTTACACTTGGCCCGGCTCTGTCCAACTTGATTCTTCGGGAGCGATCGCCCTCGGCTAAGCGCTCTGCCCACAGGAATACCCAGGTCCAGACACTTTGTGGGCAGGCATAGCCACACCACACACGGCCGGCCCACATCGTGATAAAGAAGAGTCCGAATGCGCATATCAGAAGAATTGCCGATAACAGAATGAGATCTTCTGGCCAGAACGTGGCTGAAAAGATATGGAACTCTTTCTCCGCCAGATCCCAAAGCACGGCCTGACGGTCATTCCAGTTCAGCCAGACGACCCCAAAGTACAGGGCGAACAGTACGGCTCCTCCGCAGAGCCTCAAGCGTCGATAAAGGCCTGTAAAGGATCGTGGCTGTATTTTCTGGTGTCCTCTGGCGCCAGGCGCCTGGTCGAGCTGTTTTACGGAAATGAACTGGGTCACGGCTGCACCCCTTACCTGTCATCGGATGTGATCGAGTGGCGGCAGGATAGAGGTATCGGTGTATTAGGGGCAGGACCACATTTTTAGAAATTGACAGGGACAGATGGGGGTTTGTGTCAGGCCATCAGACTGGGGAGCCGCATTAATGCCTCAGCTCTGGCTCTCGTCCAGGGGTGCGCAAAACTGAGCCGCAAACAGTTTGAGAATTTCCCGGACATCGAAAAGAGCTCACCGGGAGTGATCACGACACCCTCGTCCAAGGCGCGGTTGTATAGCTTTATGGTGTCAACATGCTCTGGCAATTCCAGCCACAGCGCCAACCCTCCTGCCGGAGAAGTCGCCCGAATCGGGACAGACCATGTACCCAGCAAATCGAGCAACTGGTCTCGCTGGCGCTGCAGTTGCTGGCGGTATCGCCGCAGGTAGGCCGCATACCCGCCATCCGCGAAAAAATCTGCAACACCGCGCTGAATGAACCGGCTACTGGCAAGCTGTGATGTAAGCTTCAGCCGAACGATGTCGTCGTGCCATCGCCCTCCGGATATCCAGCCCAAACGCAGGTCCCGGGAAAGCACTTTGGAAAGTGAGCTACAGTGGATGACCCTGTTCGAGTGGTCGACGGCTTTCAGTGTATCCGGCACGACCAGCCACCCAGACTCGCCGTATATGTCGTCTTCTATGATGGCCAGATCATGGCGTTCTGCGAGCTCTATCAGATGTGCTCGGGCATGCAGTGGCATTGAAGCGCCAGTGGGGGTAGCAAACGACGGAGAGACCACGCAGGCTTTGATATCCCAACGCTGCAATGTTTGCTCAAAAGCACCGACATCCAGTCCCGTTTCTGCCGATGCCGGAATTTCTACTACTTGAAGCCCCAGTTGTTCCAGCAACTGAAGAACGCCATAGAAACCAGGTGCTTCAACCGCAACGACATCCCCCTGTTGGCATACCGCCATCAGCGCGAGGAACAGTGACTGCTGGCAACCAGATGTGATGCAAAGCTCATCTATTTCTGCCTGCCAGCCACGTTTTGCCGCCCGCAGTGCTATCTGTTGCCGTAACGAAGGGTCTCCTGCCGGCTCGTCATAGTATTGAAAGTCTCCGCGCTGGCGCCTCAATGCCCGGGAAATAGAACGATTCAGCTGCACGATGCCCGCAGGTACGTCGTCCTATCGGAGCCCGGTAGCAGATCGAAAGCCGCACTTCGGCTCATAATGTCCTGAAAAACCTGACTGACGGATACGGGCTGAGGCGCTTCCAGCGTTACAGGATGACTTGGGCTCTCAAATCGGTTTTGCGCCATAGACACAAAAAAGCCACTGCGTTCACGAGCCTCGACCAACCCCTGTGCTTCCAGACGTTGCAGTGCGTGCTGAACGGTAATTTTGGCAAGACTATGGTTCTGGCATAGCTTTCTTATTGAAGGTATGCGTTCGCCAGGCCGCCACCGCCCCGACAGTATGCCTTCGCGCAGAGATGCCTCGAGAACTTGGTATCTTGGTTTGCCTGATGCCATTACATGTGCAGCCCGGCGATATGCCGCTCCCTGGTTAGAACCATCGCCCAACACGTGAGGTGTAATGGGTGTAATCGTCCCCGAATAATGCCCGCATATGACGTTCCTCGGGTTTAATCTGGAAGCGATTCATGTACAGCATGAACAGAGGCAGTAACAGCGCAGCAAATACACTGCCCAGATACAGGCTCCAGGCAATAAGCATCAGCAGGAATCCGAGATACATGGGATTGCGGGTGTAACGGTAAATCCCGTCAACCACCAGGCTGGCAGACTGATGGGGCGTACGAGGATCCACGGTGGTGCCTGCTGCACGAAATGCCAGAACGCCGGCCAGGGCAATACCTGCACCAGTCAGGACCATGAGGGTACACAGAATCAGTCTGCCAGGAACGGTAAAGTAGCCAGACGGCAACAGCCTCGAAATAGCCCACATGGCCGCCCCGAAAAGGATGGCCAGAACGACGGGTGGAACTTTGAGTTCGAGTGCTTTCACTGTTTGTATTCGTCCCTGAGAACGCTCGGCTACGCTGGTATCTCTGATTGGATGCCCAAGGTTGAGTTCACGGCGTCCCGAATCTCACGATACCGCTCCGGATTGCTGATCAGTGTATCCAGATTGTCTTCAGGGAACATCTCTTTCAGTTTGGATCTGGCGGATTCTCCGGCAAATACCGTCGGGAACAATTGCTCCAGGGCCCGCAACATCACCTCAGGTGACACCGAGGCGCCCGGCGACGCCCCGAGCAAAGTGCCGTAGGTTTTGTCCTTGGACACAATAATCTCTGTGCCCATCTGTAGATCCCCATCCTTGATGATCTGAACCCGCTGGCCAGCCTCGATGGGCTTCCAGTCAAACCTGGAGCTCAGGCCAGGGGCGAACTTTTCAAGCGACTCCAGCATGCTTTTTTCGCCTTTGAAGGTTTCAGATACCAGGTATTTCACCAGCGGGAAATGCTCCATCGCCACGTTCAGCAAGCCGGGGATATCGTGCAGGCGCATGGCCTTCAGGTAATCAATGACCCCGCGCCCTTTTTCCAGAACGGGCTTGAATGACGCAAAGGGGCCAAACAGCAAATAATGCCGGCCGTCAGCCACCCGCAGGTCCAGATGAGGTACAGACATAGGGGGTGCACCAACTTCCGCCTTGCCATAGGTTTTTGCGCGATATTGACGGGCCTGCTCTTCGGTGATCTCCGCCTGCAGAAAGCGCCCGCCCACCGGAAAACCGGTAAACCGCCGGGCAAACGGCAGATGGCTTTTCTTGAGAATGGGGAAGGCGCCCCCACCCGCGCCAACAAACAGTACATCGGCCCGGTGTTGAACAGCAGTGCCACGGGTTTGAGTTTCTACTAACCAGCTCCCCGCGGGGCTCCGGTGAACCCGCTTTACATGGACGCCATACTCGATTTTCACGCCCAGCTCGTTCATTGCGTATTCCGCCATCTGTTCCGTCAGGGCACCAAAATTCACGTCCGTTCCCGTTTCCACCACCGTTGCTGCCATTTTTTCATGACGGGGCCGGCCGTCCATGGTGTAGGGGATCCAGCGTTTGATCTCGTCAAACTCCTCGGAAAAGCGCATACGCTCAAAGAAGTGGTGGGCGGACATTTCCTTGAAGCGTAGCTTGAGTTCCTCGATGGACGGCTCGGAGACCAGGGTGCAATGACGGGTCTGGTTGATGAAGCTTGTGGGCTCTTTTATCGCATCTTTTTGTATCAGGTAGGCCCAGAACTGCTTGGCGACGTTGAACTGGGCATGGATTTTCAAGGCTTTC
This sequence comes from Marinobacter sp. C1S70, assembly GCF_000475355.1. Lineage (NCBI taxonomy): Bacteria > Pseudomonadati > Pseudomonadota > Gammaproteobacteria > Pseudomonadales > Marinobacteraceae > Marinobacter > Marinobacter sp. C1S70. Next base: position 8,887 of record NZ_AXBW01000038.1, read on the forward strand.
TCCACCGAGATTACCTCGCCATCCACCGGCGTATAGTTAAGCTCGCAGTTGGCCTCGTGGCCCGTGCCGGCATTGTTGAAAGACCAGGAGTTGCCCGCGCCCGGACTGTCCAGTCGCTCCAGAATGGTGATATCTAGCTCGGGCGCCAGTTCCTTCGCCAGGGTGGCAAAAGTGGTTCCCATTATTCCTGCGCCGATCACGATCACATTCATATGCCTGCCCACCAGAGTCCGTTTAATGAAGCTATTCAATAGAGTACCTGTATTGACGTTAGCATGCTTGCGGCAAACACGGAAAATTCGTCGGTGTGGCACAGTTAAATAAAAATCCACGTTTTGGGTCTACCCGAGGCATGCAGTTTACGTTAAGGTAAATCCAAGCCTGGAATGATCCACACCAGATTTCCCCAGGTTGTCTACAATGACATTAACGACACGCCCACAAGGCGTGTTTTGTTTCCTCAGGCCAATACCCCAGGAAGAGGACTATGACAACAACAAAATCGAAAGTTGTGTATTCCCCCTCGTTTACAGATGGTGCGGAATTCCGCATTCCCACGTTCAAGCTCCTGAAGCAGGACGGCAAGCTCTATAAGAGCGCCAAAGCGCCGGATCTTGAAAAAGACAAAGCCCTTCGCATCTATCGGGCCATGCTCACCACCCGGATTCTCGATGAGCGTATGCTTGCTGCCCAGCGCCAGGGGCGTCTGAGCTTCTACATGCAGTGTACCGGTGAAGAAGCCGCTGTGATCGGCAGCGCCGCCGCGCTGGATGATAGCGACATGATCATGGCGCAGTACCGGGAGCAAGGCGCCCTCGCCTACCGCGGTTTTTCCATCGACGAATTCATGAACCAGCTTTTCGGCAATGAGCTTGATTATGGTAAGGGCCGTCAAATGCCCGTGCACTACGGCTCGAAAAAGCTGAATTACATGACCATCTCTTCGCCCCTGGCCACCCAGATTCCCCAGGCTACCGGCTATGCCTATGGCCAGAAGCTGGCGGGAGACGGCCACTGCACCATCACCTATTTTGGCGAAGGCGCCGCGTCCGAGGGTGACTTTCACGCGGCCCTGAACATGGCTGCAGTACACCGCGTCCCCGTCATCTTCCTGTGCCGGAACAACGGTTATGCCATTTCCACCCCCGCAGCCGAACAGTTCGCAGCCGACGGCGTAGCACCCAGAGCCTATGGCTACAAGATGGACGTTATCCGGGTAGACGGTAACGACGTACTGGCCATGTATGAAGCCACCAGAGCCGCCCGGGAGCTGGCCGTGAAACACAATCGCCCGGTATTGATTGAGGCAATGAGCTACCGCCTTGCGGCCCACTCCTCCTCCGACGACCCGTCCGGTTATCGCAGCAAAGACGAGGAAGCGGTATGGCGCGAGAAAGACCCGATCCTGCGCATGCGCCTGTGGCTGGAAAGCAAGAAATGGTGGAGTGAGGACGACGAAAAACAGTTCCAGGAAAACATGCGCCGGGAAGTGCTGGAAACCATGAAGCGGGCGCAGAAGCGTCCGCCACCAGCCCTCGAAACTCTGGTTACCGATGTCTATGACGAAGTACCTCCCATGCTGGCCGAGCAGTTTGAGAAACTGAAGGCTCACATACGTCGATATCCGGATGAGTACCCAAAGAGCGCCGAACACGTTAAGGGAGGAGCGTGAGATGACCAAGATGAATATGCTCCAGGCCATCAACAATGCCCTGGATACCGCCATGGCGGCCGATGACAAAGTGTTGTGTTTCGGCGAGGACGTGGGCGTTTTTGGCGGCGTGTTCCGCGCTACCAGTAATCTTCAACAGAAATACGGCAAGTCCCGCTGTTTCAACACACCGCTGGTGGAACAGGGCATCATCGGTTTTGCCAACGGTCTGGCCGCCCAGGGCTCTGTGCCGGTGGCGGAAATCCAGTTTGCCGACTACATCTTCCCGGCCTTCGATCAGATCGTGAACGAATCGGCAAAATACCGCTATCGCTCCGGCAACCTCTTTAACGTCGGTGGCCTGACCATTCGTGCACCCTACGGTGGTGGCATTGCCGGCGGCCTTTACCACTCACAATCCCCGGAAGCCTATTTCGCACACACCCCGGGGCTCAAGATTGTAGTACCCCGCAACCCGCACCAGGCCAAGGGCCTGCTGCTGGCAGCCATCCACGATCCGAACCCGGTACTGTTCTTTGAGCCCAAGCGCCTGTACCGGGCGTCTGTGGGCGAAGTGCCTGATGAAGATTACCGCCTGCCTCTGGGTGAAGCCGAGATCACCAAGGAAGGCACTGACGTGACCATTCTTGGCTGGGGCGCCCAGATGGACGTGATTGATCAGGCGGTTGAGCGCGCTGAAAAGGAAGGCATTTCCTGCGAGGTGATTGACCTTCGGTCGATCCTGCCCTGGGATGTGGAAACCGTGGCCAATTCCGTGCTCAAAACCGGGCGCCTTGTGATTACCCACGAAGCTCCTCTCACTGGAGGCTTTGCCGGCGAAATTGCAGCGACCATTCAGGAGCGCTGCTTCCTGTACCTGGAATCTCCCATTGCGCGGGTAACCGGGATGGACACCCCCTTCCCGCTGGTGCTTGAGAAGGAGCACCTGCCGAATCACCTGAAGGTCTACGAGGCCATCAGGGAAAGCGTGGAATTCTAGGCGGATATCAGGACAGGAGAACAAGCATGAGTGATTTTATTCTGCCCGATATCGGCGAAGGTATCGTGGAATGTGAACTGGTCAAATGGCTGGTAGCTGAAGGCGACGTCATCGAGGAAGACCAGCCGGTGGCCGAAGTGATGACTGACAAGGCGCTGGTGGAAATTCCTGCCCCCTACAAGGGCCGGGTTACCCGTCTCTATTACAGGGAAGGCGATATCGCGAAGGTGCATGCGCCACTGTTCGAGTTGGTGGATGAGAGTGGCGAGGCCGGGGCGCCGGCACCAGCAAGCGCTGAAGAGTCGTCGCAGGTAGATGCTGCCCCGGAAGCTGTAGCCAAAGCGGAACCCGCACAAGGCGGGGACGATAATGCGACTGAAGACTTTATTTTACCCGACGTCGGTGAAGGGATTGTCGAGTGCGAGGTGGTTGAATGGCGCGTCGCCGAGGGCGACGAGATCGAAGAAGATCAGCCGGTCGTGGACGTGATGACCGATAAGGCCATGGTTGAGATCACCGCCCCCAAGGCCGGACGAATCACCAAGCTCTACCACGAGCAGCAATCCATGGCGCGGGTGCATTCACCGCTGTTTGCCTTCATCCCACGGGATCGTGAAGAGACTCCTCAGCCAAAGAGTGAATCCAGGCCGTCGGCGGACGCCGCGCCCACAAAAGCGACACCGGTGGCAACCGGCACCCGGGCCCGGATTCCAGCAAGCCCGGCGGTCCGTCGTTTGGTGCGCGAGCACGAGCTGAACCTGGGCGACATTGCCGGTTCCGGCAAGGATGGCCGGGTGCTTAAGGCAGATGTTCTGGCGCATTTGGAACAGCCCAAATCGGAGCCCAGCGCCACCGAACGTCAGGCTGAACCCAGCACGGCGCCTCGCCGCCACGCCGAAGGTGATCAGCAAGTCCGCGTGGAACCGATCAAAGGCATGAAAGCGGCCATGGCCAAGGCGATGGTTCAATCGGCAACCACCATCCCTCACTTTATCTACAGTGAGGATATTGATGTAACCGACTTGCTCAGGCTTCGGGAACAGCTGAAGCCGGAGGCTGAAGCCAAAGGCACCCGGCTAACGCTCATGCCATTCTTCATGAAGGCCATGGCCCTGGCTGTTCAGGAATACCCGGTATTGAACAGTCAGTTAAACGAGGACGTGACCGAAATCCACTACCTGCCCCACTGCAACATTGGCATGGCGGTAGATGGCAAAGCTGGCCTGGTGGTGCCCAACGTCAAGCATGTTGAACAGCTCACCCTGCTGGGTATCGCCGAGGAAATCGCCCGGTTGACTGAGGCCGCCCGTTCCGGACGTGTCAGCCAGGATGATCTCAAAGGCGGCACCATCACCATTTCCAATATCGGCGCATTGGGCGGCACCTACGCAGCGCCCATCATCAACGCACCGGAAGTGGCGATTGTGGCACTGGGCCGCACCCAGAAACTACCGCGTTTCGACGCCAATGGTCAGGTGGTTGAGCGGGCGATCATGACGATCAGCTGGGCCGGCGATCACCGCATTATTGATGGCGGCACCATCGCGCGGTTCTGCAATCTATGGAAGAGCTATCTGGAGTCGCCCCAGACCATGCTGTTGCATATGGGCTGACGGGCTGTGATGGAGCAGGAAAAGCATCTTCAGCAATTCTATATACCGGAAGAGCAGTCGATCTACCTGCTCAGCCACGATGATGCCAAGAAGCTCAAGGACTGGGTGGCGCTTTGCGTTGCCCAGCTCCGCCAACTGGGTTACCGGGATGTTGAACTGATTGGCAAGGGCGCCTATGGGTTTGTGTTTGCCGGCCGTTTTCCCGGCCTGGACACACCAGGCCCGGAGCATGTGTTCAAATTCACTCGCATCAACCTGCCCCAGCACCTACAGGATCGCCTGGAAGACGAAGCCTTCATTCTGGAGCAGGTGCATCACCCCAGAGTGCCGCGACTGATCGCCTTCCAGCGCGCCAACAACCAACCTATCCTGGTCATGGAGCGAGCTGCGGGGCTCAATCTGGAAGAAGTCTCCCTGCAGGAAGGCCGCCTGAAGCCCCGACTTGTTATTCGAATTGCGGACCAACTGGCGGATATTCTGCGCTGCCTGCGCCGGGAAAACGGGCCCGCCGGCCGCCCCATTGTTCACGGCGACATCAAACCGTCCAACCTGGTGTTTGACGCCCGCACTGAAAATATTGCGCTGATTGACTGGGGGTCTTCGGTGTTCGCCCAGCTGGATGCCAATCAACAGTTCGTCACGGCGAATGTGATGGAACTGATGTCGGATAACCTTCAGCAGACCAATGCCAGACTGGGTGATGTCTATTTTATCGGCGAGGAGCAGCTGAACGGCGGGCTATCCTCGCCCCGTTTTGATGAACAGGGCGCCGCCGGAACCCTGTATGCCCTCGCCTCTGCCCAATCCTGTCGGTTTGGGCACCGGGCGATTCCAGCTGCGTCTCTGGGGCTTCCCATGGAATTTGCCCGAATGCTTGATGGTATGCTGTCGCCCGACCCGGAGACTCGCCGCAAGGCTGGTGATTACTACTTGCGGGAAATGCCCCGAATGGCCCGCACGGTGATGATTGACCTGCCGGCACGGCCGACCACTCCGCAGGTGCCGGTATGGGTGCGGGCGTCCGGGCAGGAAATTGATACCGTGGTATACAGTTCCCGGAAGTCGTTTTTGCGGGAGGAAGGTGCCCCGGAGACCCTGAGTGATGTCAACGACGTCCAACTCGACCGTTACTACAAGAACTTCATGCAGGGCATGGGGGAAACCGAGAAAGCGTTTCTGGCGGCGGTCAGTCGGCTCGGGCGCTACCCTGTGGAAGGAGGCCTGGCGGTACGCTGGGAAACCGACGGTATCTATATCGATACCTCTCTGAACCTGCATGATCCGACGTTGAAATCGGCCTTTGTCCAGGCCGTCAATAACATGGTGTACCTGGCCCAGGCCATCTACCGCAAAGGGATATTCAAAAGCTGCCTGTTCAACGCCCGTAACACCCTGCACATTGATCGTGAAGATCCGGGCAAGCCGTTTCTGGTCTCCCCCGGCATGAATCTGCACTACGAAGTGAGCGCAGCACCGGAAGTGGAAGATGAAAGCCGCGTGCATTCCTATTTTGAGGATGGACCAGACCCGGAAGAATTCCTGGTATTGCCCGAGACGATTATCCGGGCACTGGAACGTCTGAACGACATCCACCACACCGGCATGATCATCTTCGAAGCCCTGCCCCGGCACCTGAAGATCCACAGCCATTATCGGCTGCTGGACCCCGAGCGGGAACCGGAATTCCGGGAGCTGCTGGACGAGATCCTGTCTGCGGTGGAGCAGATCACCGGGCTTGGCGTGTCCGGGTATATGAAAATGCCCTACAAAGACACCCGGTTCTTTCCGCACATCGAGCGGCTGCCCGACCGGTACTACCCTCGAAACCCGCGAGCCGAGAGCGTTAACTGACCGCCCGGAAAAGCTGGCGCCGGGCACGAACCACATCTGCCATAATCGACAGGGCAATCTCGGCCGGTGTCTTGCTGCCGATATCCACCCCCACCGGCATATGAATACGCTGAATCTCGGCCTCTGTGAGCCCGCCACTGCGTTTCAACCGTTCCGCCCGGGCTTTTGAAGTGCGCATTGAGCCCATGACACCGATATAGCCCGCTGGCGTTTTGACCGCGGCCATCATCGCCAGGTCATCAATCCTTGGATCGTGCGTGGTGGCCACTACGGCCGTCGAGGGCGTACAGACACCGTCTTTGCCGAGGTATACGGAGGGCAGCTGAGCAATAAACTCGACACCTTCGGGCAAATCGAGTGTGCCTGCAATGTCTTCCCGTGGGTCGCAAAGCACCACCTCATAACCCAGACCCAGAGCAAACCGGGCGCAGGCGTCCGCTACTGTTGAATATCCGGCCAGGATCAATTGTGCGACGGGTGCGACGACAATCTTTATGGTCTCGCTTCCCTGCTCCCAAACGACTCGGCTCCCGTGATCATCGACAGGGTTGAGGCTGGCGCTACCACGAGCCAGGTCTACTTCCCGCTCCAGGGCTTCACCATTTGAAAGCCCATTCAACAGTGTCCGCAGCTGATCGACAAAATGTGACTCCGGAGATCGCTTTTCCACCAGTACTTCCAATGCACCCCCACAGGGCAGCTTTACGCTTGGATTCCTGTTTTCCTCGCTGGCGCCACCATATCTAATGACAACGGATGACAAGGTATATTCCCCCTGCATCAGTCGATCCAGGAAATCCTCTTCAACACAGCCGCCGGACAATGAGCCCACATGCGCTCCGTCGCCTTTCGCTACCATCATCGCTCCGGGTTCCCGGGGGGAAGAGCCGAACGTGGACAGCACGGTGCACAGCCAGATCGTGTGCCCCTGCTCCAGCCAGTCAATGGCCTGCTGTATAACGCGATAATCGAGATTTTGCATGCTTGGTCTGCCAAAACTGCCGGGGATGCTCTGCCCGTTCTGTGCCTGATGGGTTGTGACAATACCAGCAACCTCCGCAACATCCTACGGGCACCTTGCGCCAACTTGTTAACCACTTCATAGGCGCAACTATTAATCCCTGATACCGTGAAGATACTCAGTAACAATATGTAAACAACAATACCAATGAGCCTCTGGAGGGATTCGCCATGAAACGCTCACCGTTGCAGGGACGCCGAAAAACCGCCGCGCAAAGCCTGGCCGTTGTCTCAAGCCTTGCCATCTGCAGCTGGGCCCAGGCAGCCTCTCCTACCCATACCGTCTTTGCTGCAGAAAATGCGCTTTATGGGTCCGGTTACGGTATTGGTACGGCCGATGGCTGGATAGACGACAAACTGCGCACGGCCATTCGTCAGTACCAGTCCGATCGCGCAGAGCTTTCAGTAAGTGGAAATCTGGATTCAGCCACGCTCAAATCCCTTGGTGTGGAGGCGGCTCCGACCCTGACGATCCAGAGCAATTCTGTGGCTTCCCGGTCTGCCGCTCGCAATCAGCTCGGGCTTGCCGCAAACTCTCGGCCTACCGCCCGCTCCGTGGCCGCTGTCGCACCTGAGTCCAAGCCGGAACCGGCCCCCGAAATTAAGGAGCCTGAACCGGAAACCGTCGAGCCGGAGGTCGTGGATACTACGGAACCGCGAGAAAATCAGGTAGCGGCCCTAGAGCCGGCAGTGCAATCCGTCCCAGAAGAAGATTCTGAACTCGGTCCGAATGAAAGCCATAAAGACCAGCGTGTTACAGAGCTTTCTTCATCCGTTTCCGAAAGTTATCAAACGCCAGTCACCGCAGATCAGGAGCCGGCAGAAGTTGTCGAGGTGGTCACTGGCGATAACGAGGAACTGATCGCCCAACTGCCCACCGAGCCTACCGCAGCGGGCCCGGACGAGCCGCTCGTCGCTGAAGAAGAGCCGGAACCCGTGATTGTTGATGCGCCAGTGGCAAACGCCAACGAGCCGGTTGCTAATCAGGATACAAAGGCCGAACCGCGCCCACAGAGCAGCGGCGGCTTCTTCTCCTGGCTGTTTGATTTCTTCTTCGGCTGGATAGCCTGATATTGAAGGCGGCAGGCTCAGTCCTGCCGCTTCATGCGCTCCACATCGGCTTTCGCATCTCTCAGGAAGGATTCAACCGTCTCGCCGGGCAGCAGCAACTGCTGTTCAATCATTGAATCCCGCCAGTCTGATTCTTCAAAGATGCAGCGATACTCGTTAGGAAATTCTACATACAGGCGCTTGAAGTACTCCCGCGCGAGCACCTTGTTGGGTTCCTTGCGGCGCGACTGCAACACCGCCATGTTGTACAGGGCACCGGCCCGGATATGATCCGGCTGACTTTCATCCTGATAGATCTCATCCAGTCGGCCCAGCACCTCGTTCAAACCGGTTAACCGGTATTCCTTGAGAATCTCCGCCGCAGACTCCATTACTCGGTCTTCCCCGTGCCTGCACGGAGAGTTGGCGTGGTCTTCGACGTACTGATCCACCGCCCGCTCCACGTCATGGCGGTGCTTGTGGTCCTGTTTCTGCTCATACACAAAACCAGTGCCAACGCCGGTGGCAATGGTACCCGGCATACAACCGCTGACCAGGCCCGCGCCCAGCGCGATTGCGCTCGCCAGCCACACAGCTTTAAGAGATTGCGTGTTTGTCATCTGGTCATCCCTGATGGAGTGGAATACGTAGGTTACAATTGAAATGTACTGAGTAACACAAGGTAACCGTCCTGCCGCGGCAGAACCGTGATCCTTGTTCTAAAACTGAAAAGGAGTGAACGAATGGCCAATACCAAAGCATACGCCGCCACTGCCCCGGATTCCGGCCTGGCCCCCTACGCCATTGATCGCCGGGAGCTCCGTGCAGACGATGTAGCGATCGAGATCGACTACTGCGGCGTCTGCCACAGTGACCTCCACACCGTTGAAAATGATTGGGGTGGTTCAAAATATCCGGTCATTCCGGGCCACGAAATTGTTGGCCGGGTCACCGCCGTTGGGCCGGAGGTCAGTCACTTCAAAGCCGGCGACCTGGTGGGCGTGGGCTGCATGGTAGACAGCTGTCGCAGTTGCTCCGCCTGCGACTCCGGACTGGAGCAGTACTGCATTGAAGGCTCCACCATGACCTACGGCAGCCTGGATCGTCACGATGGCTCGGTCACCCACGGCGGCTATTCCGAGCGGATTGTTGTCAGCGAACGTTTTGTGGTCCGGGTGCCGGAAAAACTCGACCCCGCCAGTGCGGCTCCCATTCTGTGCGCAGGCATCACCACCTATTCCCCCCTCAAGCACTTCAAGGTCGGCAAAGGCCACAAGGTAGGCGTACTGGGGATGGGCGGTCTCGGCCACATGGGCGTAAAATTTGCCAAAGCGCTGGGCGCCGAAGTCACTATATTCACACGTTCCGAAGCCAAGGTGGCAGAAGCGAAGAAGCAGGGCGCGGACCACGTCATCATCTCCACCGACAAGGAGCAGATGAAAGCCGCCGCAGATTCCTTCGATTTTCTGCTCGACACCATTCCGGTGGCCCACGATCTCAACCCATACCTGAAGTGCCTGAAGTACGACGGCACACATATTCTCGTGGGTTTGCTAACACCAATTGAGCCCGCCCTTCAGGCCGGCCTGCTCGTGACCAAACGCCGTGTGGTAGCCGGTTCTCTTATTGGCGGCATGCCGGAAACCCAGGAGGTTCTGGATTTCTGTGCGGAGCACGACATCACCTGCGATATCGAGATGCTGGATATCCGGAACATCAACGAAGCCTACGTTCGCATGAAAAAAGGCGATGTTAAGTACCGCTTCGTCATTGATATGAAAACGTTGAAAGAAGGCTGATCTCCCTCCTGATGCCCGGGTGTCCAATGTGTCGCCCGGGCAGTCTTTGACAATCCGCTAATAACCAATCCGGTTGCAAAGGTTTAGCATGGGTCTATCGTTACCCTATAAACCCCTGGAAATTGTCCATGACCTTTGCACGCATTGCCGGAACCGGTTCCTATCTGCCGGACAACATCGTTACCAATCGCGACCTGGAACAGAAGGTGGAGACCTCTGATCAGTGGATTCGCGAACGCACCGGTATCGAACAGCGGCATATTGCCCTGCCCGGACAAAGCACGGTGGATCTTGCTGAGCAAGCGGCCCTGAACGCCATTGAGGCCGCCGGTATCGATACCACCGATATTGATCTGATCGTGTTTGCCACCACTACGCCGGACAAGGTCTTCCCCAGTTGCGCCTGTATCCTGCAGGCCCGGCTCGGCATTCAAGGTTGTCCTGCCTTTGATATCCAGGCCGTGTGCAGCGGTTTCGTCTATGCCCTGGCCACCGCCGAAAAGTTCATCCGTACCGGTTCAAGCAAAAAGGCGCTGGTGATCGGCGCGGAGGTGTTCTCCCGCATCCTTAACTGGGAAGACCGTACCACCTGCGTGCTTTTTGGCGACGGCGCCGGCGCCGTTGTGCTGGAGGCCAGTGAGGAGACCGGCATTCTGTCTACACACCTGCACGCCGATGGCCGGTATGAAGAGTTGCTGCACGTCCCCTGTGGCATCGCCAACGATTTTGATGCGGTAAAAGCCGGCCAGGCGTTTGTGGAAATGAAAGGCAACGAAGTCTTCAAGGTGGCGGTGAATACCCTCGGCCGGATTGTCGATGAAACCCTTGAAGCCAACCAGATGCAGAAATCCGAGATCGACTGGCTGGTTCCTCATCAGGCCAACCTACGGATTATCGCAGCCACGGCCCGCAAGCTGGACATGCCGATGGATCAGGTGGTAGTAACCGTCAACCGCCACGGCAACACGTCGGCGGCATCCATCCCGTTGGCGCTTGATGAAGCCGTCCGCGATGGTCGAATCCAGCGCGGGCAGGTAGTTCTGCTGGAAGCCTTTGGCGGCGGCTTCACCTGGGGGTCGGCACTGCTTCGATATTAATGACCGACCCCTATATGCCAAACAAGCCTTTTAATATTTATTTTTAATATTTTTCGTTCTTAAAACCTTTTGTTAGATTGCTCCTCAGATTAGAACCGTCATTCTGAGGAGCTCGTTATGAAGCAACTTTTCAAGGGAATCGCGCTCGGCGCCGCCCTGCTCTCCGCCCAACCGGTACTGGCTGCAGACCGGGAGCTGCTCAACACTTCTTACGACATCGCCCGCGAACTGTTCGCTGCCTACAACGAAGAGTTCAAAAAGCACTGGCAGGAAAAGACCGGCGAAACGGTCGAAATCAAACAGTCCCATGCAGGTTCATCCAAGCAGGCACAGGCCATTATTCAGGGCCTGAAAGCCGATGTTGCAACGTTCAACCAGGTGACCGACATCGACATCCTGCACCAGCGCGGTCGCCTGATTCCTGAAGACTGGGCCGATCGCCTGCCGAACAACAGCTCGCCCTACTACTCAACCATGGCGTTTCTGGTGCGTGAGGGTAATCCCAAGAATATCCAGAACTGGGACGACCTGATCCGCGAAGACGTTCAACTGGTGATGCCGAACCCGAAAACCTCCGGAAACGGCCGTTACACCTACCTGGCCGCTATGGGCTACGCCCAGGATCAGTTTGGCGACGATCAGGAAAAGATTGATCAGTTCATGGCGGACCTGCTCGGTCAGGTACGCGTTTTTGACAGCGGCGGTCGTGGTGCCACCACCACATTCGTTGAGCGCGGCATCGGCGATGTCCTGCTGACCTTCGAGTCGGAGGTTCTGAACATTGCAGACCGTTTCGAGAACGGTGAATACGTGGCTGTTACGCCGAAGGTAAGCTTCCTGGCCGAATTCCCGGTGACCTGGATTGACGACTACGTTGAACAGAATGGCACCGCCGAGCTGGCCAAGGAGTACCTGGAGCACCTCTATACCGAAGACTCCCAGCGCCTGCTGGCAGGCTTCAACTACCGTGTTCACAACGACGCCGTGAAAGCCGAGAATGCCGATCGCTTCCCGGAACTGAAACTGTTGTCCATCGAAGAGATTGCCGGTGGCTGGGAAAACGCAATGAGTACCCATTTCAGCAGTGGCGGCAAGCTGGACCAGTTGCAGCGGCGCCGGTAAGAGCAAGCCATGCCCACCTCCGCTCAAGCAGGCGTCGCCCCCGTGCGGCGTCTTGGTCGTCGAAACAAACGGGTATTGCCGGGGTTCGGTCTGAGCCTCGGCATTTCGCTGTTTTTTGTCAGCCTGGTTTTGCTGCTGCCGATGACCGGGCTGGTCGTTGAAACCTCCGGCATGACCTGGGACCAGTTCTGGTTCACCATCACCGATCCGCGCGTGGTGGAGTCCTACAAGGTTACCTTATGGACGGCCCTTGCAGCGTCACTGTTCAATGGCCTGTTCGGGTTGCTGTTGGCCTGGGTGCTGGTTCGCTATGAGTTTCCGGGCAAGCGCATTGTCGACGCCGTGGTCGACCTGCCCTTTGCCTTGCCAACTGCTGTCGCCGGCATCACCCTGGCAACGCTGTTTTCCCAGAATGGCTGGTACGGCCAATGGCTGGCCAAAATCGGTGTGGAGGTTGCGTTTACACCCCTGGGCATCGTTGTAGCCATGGCATTTACCAGCATCCCGTTTGTGGTGCGTACGGTGCAGCCAGTGCTTGAGGAGCTGTCGCCAGCCGATGAAGAAGCCGCTGTTAGCCTGGGGGCATCTGACGGGCGTGTGTTCCGCAAAGTTATCTTTCCTTCGCTGTGGCCAGCCCTGGTGACCGGAATCGCCCTGTCTTTCACCCGCAGCCTGGGCGAATTTGGTGCGATTATCTTTATCGCCGGCAACACGCCTTACGTCAGCGAAGTCACCAGCCTGATGATCTTCATCCGTCTGCAGGAGTATGACTACGCGGCCGCCAGTGCCATTGCCTCGCTGGTATTGCTGGCGTCGCTGATTCTGCTGTTCTCCATCAACCTCTGGCAGGGTCGCTACCTGCGCAGGCTGGAGGGTCGATAGATGGCTGCACAAAACCGCCGTATTGGTGACCAACCCTGGGTGCGCCGCAGCCTGATCGGGCTGGCCCTCGCAATTACTCTGATCATTCTGGTGATTCCCGTAGTGGTGATCTTTACGCAAGCACTGAGCACAGGCTGGAGCGCTTTTGCCGGCAATGTCCTGGATGAATACACCCTGGATGCCATCGGCCTGACTTTGTTTGTGGCCGCACTCACGGTGCCGCTTAACCTGGTTTTCGGGACAGCCCTCGCCTGGTCGGTTACTCGGTTCCGCTTTCCCGGGCGCAAGCTGTTGATCACCCTGATCGATATTCCATTTGCGGTATCACCGGTTGTTGCCGGTCTGCTGTACCTGCTGCTCTATGGCCGGAACGGCTGGCTGGGCAGTTGGCTGAGCAACTACGACGTTCAGTTGATGTTCTCCTGGCCTGGCATCGTGATGGTCACCGTATTCGTAACCTGTCCGTTTGTGGCCAGGGAGCTGATCCCCTTGATGCAGCAACAAGGCAGCGAGGAGGAAGAAGCCGGCGTGGTGCTGGGCGCTTCCGGCTGGCCGATTTTTCGCAAGATCACACTGCCTAATATCAAGTGGGCATTGATCTACGGTGTGGTGCTGACCAACGCCCGGGCCGTAGGTGAATTCGGTGCGGTCTCGGTGGTATCCGGCAATGTTCGCGGAGAAACCAATACCTTACCGCTGCATGTTGAACTGCTTTATCAGGATTACAACATTGTCGGGGCCTTTGCCAGTGCTTCACTGCTGGCCGGTATCGCCATCCTGACACTAATTGCAAAAGCATTTGTCGAATGGCGTCAGTCCCGAGCTGAACACGCGACGCCCGAAGAAGGAGGTGCGTGACATGAGTATCACCATTGACCAGATCAACAAGCACTTCGGCGGCTTTCAGGCGCTGAAGAATGTCTCTCTGGTTATTCCCGAAGGCCAGCTCACCGCCCTTCTCGGCCCCTCTGGCTCCGGCAAAACCACCTTACTCCGGATTATTGCCGGACTGGAATCTTCGGATTCCGGCCGCATCCTGTTCGGTGGTGACGATGTCAGCCAGTTACACGTTCGCGACCGCAACATCGGGTTTGTGTTTCAGCATTACGCCCTGTTCCGGCACCTGACCGTTGCCGAGAACATCGCGTTCGGCCTGGAGTCGCTCCCCAAAAAGCAGCGCCCCTCAAAGCCGGAAATCCGCCAACGGGTGGCCAAGCTGCTGGAGATGATTCAGTTGCCCGAACTGGCCAAACGCTATCCGGCACAGCTGTCTGGTGGGCAGAAACAGCGTGTTGCTCTGGCTCGCGCGCTGGCAACTCAGCCTCGTATTCTGCTGCTGGATGAGCCCTTCGGCGCCCTGGATGCCAAAGTCCGAAAGGATTTGCGCCGCTGGCTTCGCGCGTTACACGACGAGTACCACTTCACCAGCATTTTCGTGACCCACGATCAGGAAGAAGCGCTGGAGCTGTCAGACCAGGTGGTGGTTATGAGCCAGGGCCAGGTTGAACAGGTGAATTCACCGACCGGACTGTATGCCCGGCCAGAAAGCCGGTTCGTCTTCGACTTCCTGGGCCACGTCAACGTGTTGTCGGGTTTGGTGAAAGGTCAGAAACTGGTTCAGGGCGATGCCTGGGTATCCTTGCCGGGTGTCCGTCACGATCAGGAAGCCCAGCTCTACCTGCGGCCCCACGAAGTGCAGCTGTCCCGATCCCCCGCCGCAAAGGCCCGCCTGCCCCTGCGCATTGAGGCTATCAGCCTGATCGGCTCGGAAGTGCGTATTGAACTGACCCCGGAAGGCTGGCAGAGCGACGAAATCTGGGAAATCGGCATGAGCCATGCAGAGTTCGCTCGCCAGAACCCCACCCGTGGTGAGCTTTGGTACGCGGTACCAGACGTTGGTCACCTCTTTGTCGCCGACAGCGTTCAACCGAGAACGATCGACTGGCAATACACCGAGGCCGCCAACGCCAGCAATATGTGACTGGCGGTCAGGTGGTTACCCACCTGCCGTCGTCGTAGCGCAGCGTCTGGTCGCCATCCACTCGGTGCAGCCAGAGCCATCGATTCTCCACCAGAGCCCGGACATCCGCATTACCCCGGATCACCGCTTCAATGCGTTCCGCCGGAGCATCGATCACCACCGCAAGGCGCATCGGTTCGTGGCGCCAGTGCTCACCGTCGAACACCGACTGCAGCGGGAGCCCGATCTTGAGATCGACTCCATTCCCTTCGATCACGCCCAGGTTACCGCCAACGACCGAGTGCAGCAATTTGTTGCCGGCACCGAAGATATCCGGCCTTGCAACGGAACCGAAATACTGCAGGTTGATCCAGTTTGCCACCACCATAGGCGCAGACATCAGCAGAGTCAGAACCTCTCCGGATGGGTCCTGCGCCGGATCATAGTCGTGCAGGAAGCACCGTCCTCCGAGATCCAGTGAGCGAGTAAGCGAGCGCGGGCCGATCACCATCCCGGCATTATTCGCCAGCCCCCACTCCGGCCGCACTTCCGCCCAGTTGCGAGTCCGGCGTTTGAGTTCGGCAAGCAGGTCGTCATCGTTCTTGCCATTAAGCCCGAGACTGGTGGCTCTCTCTCTGCGACAGGCGCGACCAGCAGCCTCAAGCTTCTCAACCAGCGTATTAAATACCCGCTGATGGCTGTCGGGCACCTGGTCCCGCCCGTAAATGGTTACCCGGTCTGTGATCGTGCAATGCTCAGCCGCCAGAGCAATGGTGCTCTCAGGCATAATGATGCCGCGTTCTGCCAGGCCCGCCCTAACCTGCCGGTCATTCAGCAATTCGGCAGCCACTCTGGCATTCACCCCTCCGTTTTTGCCGCCACAGGCCCCGCAGGCCAGGCCGGCTTCATTGGGGTTGTTGTCCGTATGAGCGCCATGGCCTACCAGCAACAATACGCTCGCGAAACCCTTGGTCAGAGACATCGCCCTTAGAAGACCCTCTGCCAGATTCACCCGCTCCGGGTCTGACAACGGATAACCGTCCACGCAATGATGGAGCCTGCCAGGTTCCACTGCTTCTGTTTTGGCAGAGTTCCTGTTCAGACTGTCGCGAACCAGTTTCCAGGCCCAGGCAAGGCCAGTGGTTTCCACTAAAGTGAATGTGGAAAGACTGGAGTACTTGGCCCGGCGTATGGACTCCCGGACCTGTTCACGACTGTCCAGCTTCCGGTCCAGCTCCCGGTCTTCTGACGGGCTACCGAGGGTCTCCGAGTACCGATACGCCGGCGCCAGCAGTCCTGGCAACCGGGCTTCATCATCGGTTGGGCCATGCCTGTGGTGAACAATGGGCATGCCGAAAAAGCCCGCCACGCCAAGCGTTCTGATTTCAGGGTATACCTTCTCCAGCTGTCGACGAATGACTTCGGACCTTACGTCTATGCAGAAGGCGGCCTGCACTTCCGCCACAGGATCCGGTTCCGCCAGCGAGCTCCGCTCACTGGAGCGGATATCGTCAAGGAAACGGGACTGCCAGGCCAGCTCATAGGCCCGATGCCATATCCAGAGTGCCTGTTCATTAGCGGAGGCCGGCGCCAGATCGAACGCATTGACGTAACGATTCTGCCAGCTCTCACGCTCTGCCTCAGTCATATTGATCAGCGCATGGGCCTCATGAATGAGCCAGATGGTCGCCAATTGCGCGCAGAAGTGTTCGGTACCGCTTTCATGAGGATCGCCCAGTGCTGCTCGCCAGTCCACACCTCTGCACCAGGATGCCCAGCCCAGCAACTGTCCGAGCAAATGGTGGATCACCAGGGGCAGTTGGCGGCTGCTGTAAGGCAGCTCACGAGCTACCGTTGTAGCGGCTTCCTGCCAGTCAGGCTTCAGCAACATTTCCATGCTGGCTTTCCGGGCCAGTGAGCGTCCGGACTGACTAAGCCAGAACTGATACAGATCCTGTTTTGTACCAGAAACCCGCCAGCGATTCTGGCGCAGGTCGAAGTAGCGCGCACAGGCGCGTCCGATCTCTTCCCGGACCTCCTCGAGGGACGGTTCCTGTTGACCACGGCGGGTGTAACCAAGAGCCGACACAAACCCGGGCTGATTTGATGCCGCCCCGGAAAGCTGGGCCAGGAGCGCCTGGCTATCATCTTTCAAGCCCGCTTCGCGGGCAGCTTCCTCAAGATGCGGAAGCTGAATACGGCCGCCATCCCAGGCTTTCCGGTAGAAAGCCGGAGGCATCAACAACCCTGCTCCGAACAGACTGTCCAGTTCTCGGGAAACCTTCTCGACAGGTCCAGTCCTGCTGCCCCACCAGGGGTTAACTGCGATCCAGCGATTTAACGGCCAGATGGGCGCAATTCGTTCGCAGGCTTCATTAACAAGCTCCGGAATGACCTGTTCACAGGAAGCAGAATACGTAACAGGTGCGTTCATGATCTTTCTCCAGTCAGAGCCCCGTGCCGCAATCGGATGTCGGCCGGTTTACCGTGGGCATTAAGCCAGGTTTGTGCCCAGCGGCGGGTAAGCTTTTCGAAAGGCTTGTCGAGATAGAGTCCTTGGCTGAAGTGCCAGTGGAGCTTCTGCGCCACCACGCCCTGCGGGCGGGCGAATAGCACCAGCGACAACATAAACAGCACGGCCAGAATTACCCAGGCGAACCACTCAGCACCAACCGGCAAGGCTGTGTGCGCGGTCTGAGGCAAAGCGGTGCTCAGCAGCCAGTTAAGCACCCCGTACAGGGGGACCAGGGTAACGGCCAGCAGCAACACGACGACACGGGCGCCTTTTTGGCTTGCTCCCGGTGTACCCAGAACGGCAGCGCCAACCGCGAACACCAGCAAGGCCGCCAGTACCGGCTTGTGGGCCACCAGTTGTGGGGCCTGCCACAGCAGGGCGGCGGCCAGACCAGAGGCCAGCAGTGCGAGACCGGCTTGCGACTTGCTGATTTGCTCTGAAAACGCAATCCTGGAGACTTTGACGGTACGGCCAACGGCCAGGAACGAGTGCGCCTTGTACAGGGAGTGAGCCAGCAGGTGCAGTAGTGCCAGCGTGTAGGCGCCCAGCGCAATCTCGAACAGCATGAAGCCCATCTGGGCATTGGTGGACCAGACCAGGCCATGTTTCGCTGAATTCTGGGTCATCATGGTGAACACGGCGACGATGGCGGTTGCCCCGCCAACAACCAGCAGGATCATGTGCCCTGCCGTGAAGCCTTCAAACACCGGGAACAGACGCAGCCAAAGGAAACCGCCCAGGTTGACTACGCCCGCATGCAAAAGTGCTGACACAGGGGTGGGAGCTTCCATCACCCGGATCAGCCAACCGTGGAACGGGAGCTGGGCACATTTAAGCGCAGCAGCCACCGCCAGCAAAACAGAAGCGATGGTCAGCGACTGGGATTCACGGCCCAGGTGTTCGCCCAAAGCATAGATTTCAGGGATGCGGAAGCTGCCGTAGTGATTCCAGATTAACAGTACGGCTGCCAGAATGGCGGCATCGCCAAGCCGGCTGGCAATAAATTTCTGAGCTGCCGCGAGGCGAGCCTGTGGCCGTTCCGCGTACAGCGTCAGCAGCTGGTGCAATGAGAGGCTTACCCCCACCCAGGCACCAGCCAGCACCAGCAAGTGATCGGTAAACACCAGCACCAGTACACTGACTACTGTAGTGAGGAACCAGGGCAAAAACGAATTATAAGCCGGGTCGCCACGCAGGTAGTCCCGGGTATAGCGAAGAATGACCCAGGCAATGAAGCAGACCATCAGCGCCATCCATACCGCCAATCCGTCCGGGAACAGTCCCAGTCGAATGCCGAGCTCCGGCAGACCGGTATCAAACACCAGCCGGTCAAACAAAAGGACTGCACCAATCGTGGCAGTTGCCAGCAGCAACAGCCTGAAACCGCTTTCCGCCAGGCGCCAGCAATGAGCCAGTTTGAGAGGGTTTTTCGTCCAGTTGGCGAATCCAGCCAGCGCCAGCAGGGCAACAGGCAGGGCCAGCCAGGCCATCAACAGCACGAGCGAAGCAGTCGTGGTAAGTGTTGTCATGTTGGGCTCCTTCAGTTTCACGCCTACTTTGCCGTTAATGCACTCATACATAAAATGGTTTATAAAGATTAAATCGTTCACTTTTAAAGAACAGACAAGAGACCACCATGCGTCTGAACTACCATCACCTTTACTATTTCTGGACTGTGGCTCGAACCGGACACCTCACCCGGGCAGCCGAATCACTGTATATCTCTCAGTCCGCATTGTCCGGCCAGATACGAAAGCTGGAGGAAAGCCTTGGCTACGATCTTTTTGTCCGGGAGGGACGTCGACTTCGACTATCGGAGGCCGGTCGGGTCGCCTTTACCTACGCTGAAGAGATTTTCCGCCAGGGGGAGGAACTGGAGGCGCTGTTTCGTACCGGGCGTCAGGCCAACCGGGAAACTCTGAAAGTCGGTGCGGTCGCAACCCTCTCCAGAAACTTTCAGGAAGGCTTCCTGCGGCCCCTGCTGGGACGAAAAGATCTGGAGCTCAAGCTGCAAAGCGGGAGCCTTGACGACCTTCTTCGCCGTTTATCAGCGCACCGACTCGATCTCATTCTGTCGAATCAGCCAGTACAAGGTGACGAAGAAACGCCCTGGCGCTCACGCCGTATAGCACGCCAGTCGGTCAGCGTAATCGGCCCACCGGGCAGCCAGGATGCCCCCGGGTTTCCCGATATTCTGCGCGACCGCCCCCTGATTCTGCCCGGGCCTGACAACAACATCCGGCAGGCCTTCGATCAGCTCTGTGATCACCACCACATTCACCCTGTAATCATCGCTGAAGTTGACGACATGGCCATGATGCGTTTGCTGACCCGGGACAGCGGCCACTACGCCATACTGCCGCCGGTGGTGGTCCGGGATGAGTTGAGAAACGGCGAGTTGAAAGACTACGGCGCCCTGCCCGGCGTATTCGAGGAGTTTTACGCCATTCGTATCCGGCGCCAGTTTGAGTCGCCGGTATTGCGGGAGTTGATGGCTCAGAAAGCCGAGGAGTTACTGACCTTTTCGGACAATCAATCTGGTTGATTCGGCCTATGTATTACACAAACAGGCCGTTATAGTCGTTGGTGTACAACAATAACAAGGATTATCCATGGCCCACGCTCGCACCCGAAAACCCTCTGTTCTCATTATCGGTACCGGATTCGGCGGAATCGGTATGGCCATCAAACTCAGACAGGCAGGATTTACGGACCTGACTCTGCTGGAAAAGGCCGGCGGTGTGGGCGGAACCTGGCGTGACAACACCTACCCCGGCGCAGCCTGCGATGTTCAGTCCCACCTCTACTCCTACTCGTTCGAGCCCAAACACGACTGGAGCCGGAAATTCGGAGCTCAGCCTGAAATCCTCGAATACATGGAAGCCTGTGTTCGTAAATACCAACTGGAGCCTCACATCCAGTTCAATCAGGCGGTAACGTCCGCAACATTTGACGATCACAGCAACCAGTGGCGCGTGGTGACCGAAACCGGCGACACATTCAGCGCCGACGTGTTAATCACCGCCACTGGCCAGTTGAACCGGCCAGCCATGCCGAACATTCCGGGGCTCGAGACCTTCCGGGGCGCCTGCTTTCATTCCGCCCGATGGCAGCACCACACCGAGCTTCGCAACAAGCGCGTTGCGGTAATAGGAACCGGCGCCAGCGCGATTCAGTTTGTGCCGGAAATTACGCCACTGGTCGGGCAACTGGACCTTTACCAGCGTTCAGCCGCCTGGGTATTGCCCAAGCCGGACCGGCCGTTTCACCAGTTTGAGCAAACACTGTTTAAAAAGCTGCCACTGTGGGACCGCCTCTACCGGGGCCTCATTTACTGGAAGAACGAATCCCGGGCTCTGGCATTTACCCGTTTCTCGTGGATTCTGGATCTGTTCGCCCATCAGGCCCGAAAAGAAGCCCGCCGCTGGGTAACAGACCCGGATAAACTCCACCATTTGATTCCCGATTACCGCATTGGCTGCAAGCGAATCCTGATCTCCAACGACTGGTACCGAGCGGTCAATCAGCCCCACGTCAACCTGCTCACAGACGGCATCGCCCGAATAGATGAGACCGGGATTGTGTCTGAAACAGGCGAGCACCGGCCTGCCGACATCATCATCTTCGGTACTGGCTTCCGGGCCAGCGAGTTTCTCTCGCCCATCCACCTTGCCGGCCGTGAGGGTCTGACGCTGAATGACGCATGGACCAACGGCAGCAAAGCCTTCAAAGGCATCTCGGTCAGTGGATTCCCCAATCTCTTCATGCTCTATGGCCCGAATACCAACCTGGCGCACAATTCGATTCTGTTCATGCTCGAATCTCAGTACCGGTACGTGTTAAGTGCCCTGGACGCCCTCTCCCGCTATCCCGGCGCGGCCATGGATGTGCGGGAGGATCGCCAGAGCCGATACTGCCAGGTGGTCCAGCGCGGTCTGGAAGGCAGTGTATGGGACGCTGGCTGCAGCTCCTGGTACCTGGACGAGCATGGGCGAAACACCGTGAACTGGCCCGGCTTCACCTTCAGTTACCGGTTTGCGACCCGGTCAGTGGATACCGCGGACTACCAGTTTCTTGACCCGGTGAACGCCTGAGCCCGGCAGCGCGGAACCGCCCCGCCGAGGTATCTCATGAGTTTTAAGCAAGGGTTGAATCGGGCGCTCAAACATAGGATGATTGGGTCACCATATAGAGGGATGATCCATTATGCTGACACCAATCCGCAAAGGTTCGCTGGTCGAAACCGCCATTGACAGTCTCCGGAAAACGATTGAGAGCGGGGAATGGCCGGTAGGTACTCGCTTACCCGTCGAGGCAGAGCTCTCCGAGGCTTTAGGGATCAGTCGCAACACGATCCGCGAAGCCGTAAGGGTTCTGGTGCACGTTGGCATGCTGGAAACCCGACAGGGAGACGGGACCTACGTGCGCGCAAACAGGGACGCCGGAGAAACACTTCGAAGAATTGCCCGAAGCCGACTGGCAGAACAGATTGAGGTCCGGATTACGCTGGAGACGGAAGCGGCACGCCTGGCAGCGAGGCGCCGCAACGAAGCGGACCTTAAAGCCATGACCGAGGCCCTGGATGCGCGAGCGGCGGCCGGAGAGGTCATTGCGGAACGTATACGGCACGACGAGCGGTTTCATCACTCGTTGGTGCGAGCATCTCACAATTCTGCCCTGATTGAGCTCTACGACTATTTCTCTCACGCGGTTAGCCAGACCATCGAGCGAACCGAAATGGATTCAGACCTCCCGGAACCCAGCCAGGAAGCCCACGAACTGCTGTTGGCAGCCATTCGCCGGAAAGATGCCGATAAAGCGGAGGCACTGTCGAGGGCGCTCCTGACACCAAGCCTCAATGCCCTCAGTGGTAAGGAGTAAGCTGTGAAATTCCGGATAGACACCTTTACCCTGCTGTTACTTGGCGCCATAGTTCTCGCCTCGTTCCTGCCGGTAACGGGACAGGCGGCAGAAGCGCTCGGCACCGCAGGCACCATCGCGGTGGCCTTACTGTTTTTCTTTCATGGCGCAGCTCTGTCCAGACAGCAGATCATCGACGGTGCCACCCATTGGCGGCTGCACATCCTGATTACCGCCCTCACCTTCGTGTTTTTCCCCCTTGCCGTACTGCCGGTCAATGAGCTGAACACTATTGCGCCCGAGTGGATGCCCAAAGACCTGGGGCTGGGTTTTCTGTATCTGGGCGTACTTCCATCCGCTGTATCTTCTTCGATTGCCTACACCGCCATGGCCCGGGGCAACGTACCGGCTGCTATCTGCAGTGCGGCCGCATCCAATGTATTCGGCATGATGCTGACACCGTTTCTGTTGCTGCTCCTGGTATCCACCTCGGGCGCCGGAGAGTTCTCGGTTGCCGAGGCACTGAAAGACATCGTGCTTCAGCTACTGCTGCCATTTGCGGTTGGCCATGCCCTGCGCCCCTGGCTCGGCGGCTACCTGTCACGCAATGAGTCACTGATGGCCCGCTATGACCAGTGTGTGATCTGGATCATCGTATACTCCGCCTTCTCTCACTCCGTGGTTAGCGGGTTGTGGCAGAACCTTCCGGTACAGGCCATCGTCCTGGCGATCCTGATCTGCTTCGGCTTGTTGGGGCTGTTTATGCTGATCGCTCGATTGATGGTGCGAAAGCTGGGGTTCAGTCTGGAGGATGAAGCCGCGGTGGTGTTCTGCGGCTCCAAGAAGAGCCTGGCGTCCGGCTTGCCGATGGCCAAAGTGCTGTTCTCTGGCCACCCCGGGTTTGGCATGATCGTATTGCCGATTATGTGCTACAACCAGATCCAGGTGATTGTCGGGGCCATTCTCGCCCAGAAGTATCGGGAGAAAATTGAGCAGGCGAATTCAGCCACCGCCCATGCCTCCGAAAATAGTCGCCAGAATCGCTAAACCAACAATCCAGCCAATAACCGCCGGCCAGAAATTCACCATTTGTGGAGGCTGGTCGGCGGAATCGCTTTCGCCCTGCCCCATGCCGCGGCCGGAGACCATATCCGATTCCGGGTAAGTGCGTGGATCCGGTTCCTCAACAACATCTTTCAGGCTGAACCACTCGAACC
The DNA here is from genome assembly GCF_000475355.1 of Marinobacter sp. C1S70. Classification (NCBI taxonomy): domain Bacteria; kingdom Pseudomonadati; phylum Pseudomonadota; class Gammaproteobacteria; order Pseudomonadales; family Marinobacteraceae; genus Marinobacter; species Marinobacter sp. C1S70. The sequence continues at coordinate 32,524 of NZ_AXBW01000038.1, forward strand.
AGTCCCCCAGAAAGCGCGCGACCGGCGCAGGAAGCGCGCCATTTTCTGCCAGCGGGCGAACCTGGGACTCCAGCTGATGACCAATCTCCCGGCGAACAGGCATCCGATCTGCCGGGGGTTCACACAGGATTGCTTTCCAGATAGCAACGTCCTGCTGGCGGTAATTATCGTTCATCAACGCCTTGATCTGGATAATCACTTCCCGAGTAACCTGGGCTTCTTCGGACGTCAGCGCCCGGGAATCAGCGTCGTCATAGCGGAGTTGTCCGGAATCCTTGTCGGCCAGGCCAGATGACGGGGCTCCGTCCGGCGCATTGGCAGTAAATTGGGGCTCGGCGCCACCGGTTGCTTCGCGGTAGGCCTGCTCCAGTGCCCGGGCCTCGTCGCCGGAGGCAAACTTCAACTGACGCTCGTAGGCCTGGCGTATCTGATCCTGATCGCCGGTCGGCTCGATTCCGAGAAGATCCCAACAGTTCATACAACAGCAACTCCGATGATGGAAAATCTGTATTCTTTATGGAGACAAATCGGGCTCTCTCACTTAGGATTAGTTAAGAACCATAACAATATTTTCATCTCGGCAAATTATAGAACGACACACATGGCCATTACGAATTACCTGTTTGCAAAGCAACGCTCTCTTCATCGCTTGCACGGACGCTTGTGGTTGTCGGTTTCCCTCTCTGCGGCCCTGATTGGGGTGGCAATACCCGGCACCGCCCAGACCCTGGAATTCAGTTTTGATGATGACATACCCGGGCTCAATGGCACCATTCCCGAGGTATTGACCACCACCCGGCTACGTCAGCCTAAAACCCGTGTACCCGGCAGCACCACGGTGATTGACGGCGATCTTATTCGGGATCTGGGCATACGGAACCTTTACGAAGTATTCCGTCTGGTGCCCGGCATGGTGGTGAATTTTGTCGGCAGTCATCAGCCGGTGACTACCTACCACGGCACAGTCCACTACGAACAGCGCAGAATGCAGGTTCTGGTGGACGGCCGGACGGCCCACCGGGCAACCCTGTCCGACATGGACTGGGAAATCATGCCCGTGCCTCTGGAGTTGATTGAGCGCATAGAGGTGGCCCGCGGGCCAAACTCAGCGGCCTATGGCATCAACGCCTTTCTTGGCACCATCAATATCATTACCCGGGACCCTGCGGACAGCGCCAACCTTGAGACCACAGTGACCAGTGGGTCCCGGGGCTACCTTCGCACGTTTGCTTCCACCGGCAATGCGGATTCGAGTTACGACTGGCGCCTGAGTTTCGAGAAACGCAAGTTCGACGGATTTGATTATCAGGTCGACGACGATGAACGCTTTCCATTTAATGATGGCCACGATATCAATTCATTTATCTACGATTCGCGTCTGACATTTTCACCACAGACCAATCTGGAGCTCCACGCCGGTGTGGTCGATGGCACCAAATACCAGGACAAGGACAAGAGCGGCGAACTGAACCCCCTGGAACATCCGGACATCGACGTACGGGACTACTACCTGCAAAGCAAGCTCAACCACAGCTTTTCCAGCCAGCACTTCGTCCACCTGCAAGCCAGTGTTGAGAACTTTAACCGGCAACAGGAATATGCCATCAGCTTTCCGGACAGCACAGTCGAGTGCCTGCGCACCAATACCCCACTGTACGAGTACACTTACACGGCCGACGGGCGAGAACGGCGCTGTTTCATATCCCAGGGCGGTCCAGGCGCTTTTGCCGAAGTAGATGCAGATTCCGAAGACACCCGGATCGAACTGGAAGCCCAGGATACGTTTATTGTCAGCGACAGCCTGAAACTGGTTTCCGGCGCGGGTTTCCGCAAGGATATCTTCCGCTCAGAAACCTACTTCAACGGGCGAGGAAACAATTACCAGTCCCGCCTGTTCGGCAATGTGGAATACAGCCCCTGGCAGTGGGTTACTTTTAATGCCGGAGGAAACTGGGAACGAACCAGCACCACAGGCGACAGCTATTTCTCTCCCCGGGCAGCCGCAAACTTCGTGGTAAACAATAACCATGCCCTGAGGTTTGTGTTCTCCCAGGCTGTCAGAACGCCTGATGGATTTGAACAAAGCCCTGACTGGGGATACACCCTACGTAATGTCAGACCGGCAATCTATTCTGACCTTGAAGGTCGCCGCGTCACCATTGAGGACGCCGCCCAGGAAACAGGTATCCTCACACTGGGTAACGATCTTGAGGAGGAGACCATTACCTCGCACGAAATCAGCTACTTCGGGCAGTTTCCTCTGGATCAAGCGCTGTTCTCGCTGGAAGTCAGAGGCTTTCGCGATGAGCTCAGAGACATGATCAGTGGCGTTATCCAGCTCAAGGAATGGACGCTGGAGAACAACGTGGCCGTTGACCAGAAGGGTTTTGAGATAGAGGCCAGCCTCGATTTCCCCGGCACCCTGCTTCGAGCAAGCTACGGCTATCTTGATCAGGAGACCTGGTATACCGGCGCGCCGATTCTGGAATCTGACGGCACGGTAAACGAAAACGAGCAGCGCTACATGACCGAACTGCTGGAGCGGATGTCTGTCCGGCACTCGGGCAGCCTGGCGGTTATTCAGGATCTTCCCGCAGGCTTTAAGTGGTCTGGTGCATTTTACTGGGCCGACGAATTCAACACCCGGTTTGAGCGCTTTGATACCCGGTTGGTGAAACAGATATTCCAGCCCCGTTATACGGCTGAAATCGCGCTATCCATGCAACATTACCTGAACCGGGAACCTGAGCTAAGCTCAGACAACAACATCAAAGATCACAACCAGTTTTTTGTCGAAGCCGGTATTCGCTTCTGACAGTGTGCAGGGCGGGAAACTAAACAGTCAATGGAATGGACCAGCTGTCTGACGATGCTCAACTCTAACCGTAGCGGTGCAACAGGCCGTGCATCCATTTTTGCCAGATTGACCTTTACGCTGGTCTATTCTGTGGCTTTGTTGCTCGTTAATCCGGCCTTCTCTCTGGCCCAGGAAACGGACACAAAGTTCGCCTATATTGCGGGTTCCGGAAATGCTGCGCTGGATGATCATGTTACCAGCCTTTTGACAGAACAGCTGGGCGACCAGGTAGCACTGGAGCCATTGATTGAAAGTCAGATCGCCATCCTGAAAGATGAACCGGTTATCGCGATCGGCCCTGCCGCATTTTCACGGGTGCGTCAGGCCAACAGGGATTTGCCAGTACTGGCCTTGCTGGTTGAGAGGGATTTCATCGAGGGTTATGCCACGCGTTCTGCCGGCCAGGTATCTGCCGTGTATTACGACGCACCTTTGTTACGACAGGCGCTCATTGGCAAGGTCATCCTTCCACAGGCAACCCGTGTGGCCTTACTTGCCACGACCGAAAGCGTGGAGTTCTATGAACCCCTGATTGATCAACTGGCGCCCTATGGTCTGGAAGCCAAGGTGTTTATTGCCGATACCGAAGATCAGCTCATTCCGAGCCTGATTCGAGCCCTCAGCTTCGGCGATTTTCTGCTTGCAGGGCCGGATGATGCCATTTACAACCCTCGAAATATCAAGCACATTCTGCTGACCGCCTACCGCAGAAACAAGATCCTGATCGGCCCGAGTCAGGCCTATGTCAAGGCCGGCGCCCTTGCCTCCAGCTATGCGCCATTCATTGAGATGGCTGAGCTTGCAGCCGGCCACCTGATGGCATATTTCGACTCCGGCTCCTTCCCGGCGCCAACCTATCCTGAGGAATATCGGGTGGAAGTGAACCAGCAGGTTGCGCGGTCCCTGAATATCCCACTTCCCAAACGGGAGTGGATCGCCCAGGCGGTACAGAACATGATTAACGAGAATAGCCAGGAGGCAGACCAATGAGCGCGACAGTCAGCACTCCCGGTATGTCCTTGTCACGCCGCCTGTTGTTACTCGGCGCCCTGCCCGCGGTTGTGATTTTCGTGGCGCTGATGGCCTTCTTTACCTCCGCCCGACTTGATGATGCCCGCCGCGACCTGGCCCAAAGCAGTCAAATGCTCGCAGACAGCCTCGCCCCGGCGCTGGAGTATGCCGTGGTCTCGGGTAACTCGACCGCTCTGGAGCAGGTGCTCGGACAGTCCCTGAGGCGCAGCAAAGCAGACTGGATTCGCGTGACTGACGTGGTTGGTGAGGAACTGGGGTTTGTCAGTCGCGGTATTGAATCTTCAGACACGATATCCGGGGCCTTCGACATCTATAAGGCCGAGATCCTGCAGGAGCCGCTTGAGATCGGTACTGGTGGCGCCGATGACTGGTTTACCGGAAGCTGGAGCTTCAATTCCGGATCGCTTCGGGTTGGTATGGTGGAGGTCGGGGTGAACCCCGACGTTCTGGAAAGCCGCAAACAGGATATTCTGTGGAGTTCCCTGACCGTCGGCTTTGCCCTGCTGTTGTTCAGCCTGCTGCTGGCAAACCATTTCCTCAACAACATTCTTCAACCCATGCGACAGCTATCCAGTCGCGTTGACAAGCTGATTGTGGGTGATTACACCACGCAACCGGTTTCCAGCAAGGGCAGTGCGCGGGAAATTGCAGAGATACAACAACAGTTGAACGAGCTCGCAGTGCACCTTGAACAGCTACGGTCGGCCCGGGACCAGACCCTGGCGATCTCTGAAAGTGCCCGGGAAAAAGCAGAACACGCAAGCCAGGCCAAGTCCGAGTTCCTGGCTACCATGAGCCACGAACTTCGCACGCCCCTGAATGGCGTGCTCGGTATGGTGGACCTGATTCATGAAGAGCCGCTGACCAAGCGCCAGAGCGACTACCTCACCACGGCCCGACAATCCACCGAAGACCTGTTGACCGTGATCTCCGATATCCTGGATTACGCCAGAATGGACAATGGCAACCTGGTACTGGACCAGCAGGCCTTTGATCTTCAGAGCCTGTTTACCAATTGCGTTGCCTCGTACCGTCACGCCGCAGAAAAGCAGGGCCTGAGTCTGGATCTCCAGTTCCTCGGTGAATGGCCAAGATACCCTACCGTGATTGGCGATGCACCGCGAGTGAGACAGATCCTGGCAGGGCTAATCGACAACTCACTGAAATTCACCAGCGAGGGTTTTATCGGCATCCGGGTGAACTGGCTTGAGCTGGAGAATCATTGCGTGCTCGTTCAATGTTCGGTCAAGGATTCCGGCTCCGGCATTCCGGCGGAGCGCCTGCAAAGTGTCTTTAACAGCTTTGAGCAGCTGGACACCGGCGATAACCGGGCTCACGGTGGCACAGGGCTTGGGCTGTCGCTGGTCCAGCGCCTGGTCGAATTGATGGGCGGGCATGTGCAGGTGGAGTCCGATATCGGCCAGGGTTCCTCATTCCGGTTCGAGCTTCCTTTCGAGCTAGCCTATCAGAATCCTCCAACCGATGAGCCACGGGAACAGGTCACCGGTACCGCCCGGGCCCTGGTGGTCGAGGATAATCTGGTGAATCAGAAAGTAACGGAAGCGCTGTTGCGGAAGTTCGGGTTCCAGACCGAATGCGTGACCAATGGCACCGATGCTGTTAGAAGGATCAAAAATGACCACGAAGGTTATGATGTCATTCTGATGGACTGCCAGATGCCAGTGATGGATGGCTATGATGCCACCCGCATGATCCGCGACTGGGAACAGGGAAATGGTCAGAGCGGCGTACCGATTATCGCACTGACCGCAGATGTGTCTGAGGATACTGAGAAAGCCTGCAAAGAAGCAGGTATGAACGACTATCTGACCAAGCCCGTGCGCAGGGATACGTTGCGGGAGGTACTCTCTCGCTGGATTCGCGTGTAACAACGAGCGCCGGAGTTGGCAGGCTTTGCACTCCGGCGCTACCCACCCTGTCAGGCCACCGGCTCTCGCATGGTGACAAACTCTTCAGCGGATGTCGGGTGAATGCCCATCGTAGCGTCAAACTGGGCCTTGGTGGCACCGGCTTTAATAGCCACCGCCAGTCCCTGGATGATTTCACCGGCATCCGGCCCAACCATATGGGCGCCCAGTACCTTGTCTGAACTATCATCCACAATCAGCTTCATCAGACAGCGCTCATCACGGCCACTCAGGGTGTACTTCATGGGGCGAAACTCGGAACGGTAAATCCGCAGCGAATGCCCCGCGTCCCGCGCTTCTTTCTCGGTTAACCCGACCGTTCCGATATTAGGCTGACAGAAGACAGCGGTCGGTATGGCGCTGTAGTCCATATCACCCTGGCCATCACCAAACAGCCGCCGGGACAACACCATGGCCTGCGCCAGCGCAACCGGCGTTAGTTGCGGCGTTCCGATGACATCACCGAGGGCGGAGATGGACGGTACCGCCGTCTGGAAATGATCGTTCACCTCAACATGACCCGAAGCATTGAGTTCCACTCCCAGATCGGTGAGCCCGAGTCCGTCTACGAGCGCGCGGCGACCTGTTGCAGCCATAACCAGCCCGGTCTCCATGCTGCTGCCATCGCTCAGATTCACCTGGTAGTGAGCATTCAACTGCTCGACAGATTCAATCGTGACATTGAACCGGAGATCCACGCCTTTCTTGCGCATCTCCTGTTCCGTGAACTTGCGGATATCCTCGTCAAACCCTCGCAGGAACAGCTCGCCCCGGTACAGCAGCGTGGTCTCCACACCAAGCCCCGCCAGAATGCCGGCGAACTCGACGGCAATGTAACCACCGCCCCAGACCACGGCGTGGCGCGGTAACTGTGGCAGGTAAAACATCTCATTGGAGGTGAGCAGAAATTCCTTGCCGGGAATATCCGGAACCACTGGCCAGCTGCCAGTGGCAACCGTGATGTGCGCTGCCGAATAAGCTTTATCACCAACGATCACCGTGAGAGGGTCGCGGAGACTGGCCGTACCCTCAATGATGGTGACGCCGGCATTCTCGAGCAATCGGCCATAAATGCCATTCAAGCGCTCTATCTCGGCATTCTTGTTGGCGACCAGCGTTGGCCAGTCAAACGAGACATCGTCTGTTGGCACAGACCAGCCATATCCATGTGCATCTTCGAGCTCTTCCCTGACGTGCGCTCCATAGACAAAGAGTTTTTTCGGAACACAACCCACGTTAACGCAGGTTCCTCCCAGATAACGGGATTCAACCACCGCCACCCGCGCACCGCGCTGGGCCGACATGCGGGCGAGCCGGACACCGCCGGAACCGGCCCCGATAACGATCAGATCAAAATCATGGCTCTCAGACACTGTTTCTCCTGTTTACTTCAAGATTGCTGCTGCCGGGGCTCACTCGACTGATCTTCGTCTGCGAGCACTTCCCGGAACAACACGTGGTCTTCAAAATCACCAAGCCGGATCTTGCCCAGGCTTCGGAACCCCTCGGATTCATAAAACGGCAGGTAACGGCTGTTCCCGGTATCGAGCACCAATCCACTGCCCCGGGGGTTTTCCTCACACAGGCGCTCCACTGCCTGCAGCAACATCCGACCATACCCCTTGTGCTGGTATTTTGGGTTGACTCCCATCAACGGCAACTGATGCGCCTGCCTCTGCGGCAAAAGGTCGCGAATCCTGCGATGATACTCCAGATACCGGCGCGTAGATGAAAAGCCCGCCGTCAGAACCATACGCACCCGCCAGCCAAGCTGGTCTGCCAGATTCAGCCTGAGTTCCGGCTCACCTACAAACGCAACCGCGACCAGTGTTTCGTCCACCATCACACCGATGGCATCCTGATTCAGCTCCAGATAAAGGTCGATCAATTCCCGGATGGTCGCCCTCACCCTCTGGCTGTAACCGGGTTTCCGGTGATCGAACAGGTACTGGAATGTCGGCTCCTCCCGATAGGCATGAAAAAGCACCGACTGGGCCTCGTTTCGTGCCGTCTCGTCCAGGCGAACCAGAACAGCTTCAGCATTATTGTTGTTGTCTGCCATCGTGTTGCTCCCTCGCTAGTGTGGGGTCACGCTTGCCGGTCAGATCGCCAGCGTAAGCCTCACGGATACCTGCCCGGGCCCATTGCCCCGATCAAGTGCGGCCTGGTCAATCACCACGCCATGATTGCTGTGCAAACGCTCAAGCCAGGCTGCCACATCAGCGTAGGCGGCGTTTTCAAGCCAGACCCGGATGGCACCCTCTCCGCTGGGCTCGAAGCGTTGCAAAGAAAGCCCCGCCTCTCCGGCTGAACGAGTCACCAGGGCCATCAATGCCCGCCCGTCTTCCGGCTTGTCAGCCCCTGCCGCAGTTGTCGCTGCGCCACCAGCCGAGCCCAGGCGCTGAATGGTCGTCTCGTTGGCCCGCATCCAGGCCAGGAGTTCTGCGGCATTCTCACGACTCGAGGCAGCCCGGTCATGAAACTGAGTCACCGGCTGCCAGATCAGCAGATAAATCAATGCCAGCAACAGGGCTATACCCAGAGCAGTCAATGCCTGACGGTCGCGGGTGGGTAACTGATCATAGCGAGCAATCAGTTTGCCCACGGCCGGTTGATCCTTGATGCGTGACCACATGGGCTTATCCTCCTGAGACCGTGAGGCGGCCTCGGGCGCCGCTGGATTCGTTGACCACGGAACCGATCTGGGCCTGCAGCCCTTCGCTGGCCAGTCCGTTACGCAGACGGCTTAACCGATCATAACTGTCGGCCCGGATATCCACCACGAGTTCGCCCCGGCTCCGGCTGTAGTTGATCGAGTTAAAGGTAACAGCTCCGGGATTCTGCAGCCGGCCGTACTGATCGCCGGTGTATTTCATCAGGGTGATAAAATCGACGTCAGGGCCCTGGGAGCCAGCAACCCGTAACTGGCCTTCGATAACACGTCGTACGTTTCCGGCATGGGTTCGGCGGTCCGAGGGAAAGGCATTCCGGTAAACCGCCATGGCCTGGCTTTCAAGCTGCTCCGCTTGCTGCTGCTGGTAGATTCCCATACCGATCTCCAGCCCCATCTGGATCACGAACCAGAGTGATGCCACGGCGATAAGCGGCTTCCAGGGTTTCAGGGGGCTGCTGCCCTCCGCCTTGAACGCGAACGCCCCCTGGCACAGATTAATGGGCTGGCTCAGGTGATGGTGGTACGACCAGGCCAGGAACTCAGTTACCGAAAATTCCAACGGCTTCTTTTCGATACGAAGAAGCCCGGTGGTTCCCGAAAGCTCACTCACCAGGGCCTGGCTCGCGTCCAGATCTGCCTCGGTGCCATATAGCTGCACCGGAATTTCGGCCACCACTTCGTCAGACGAAGGCGCAGCAAGTGTCACTGCAAGCAGCGGAAGATTATCTGCCTGCATGCGCAGCCACTCTCCCCGCTGGCTCTGCAGAAGTGCCGACTCTGCATCCAGGCAGATGACCCATCCGGATTCCGCCGCTGGCAACAGTGAAGCGTCTGGATAGACGGCCTCCAGACGGGCGTGGTACCAGCCAGAAAACAGTTGGCGCCAGCGAGCCATCTGCTCGCGATCGATGGCAGCAACCCGGTAGCCCTCAGGCGTGTGCGGCCCCAGCGCGAGATGCACCGAGTCAATGTCCTGGGCTATCTGCTCCTCAACGGCATACGGCAGGGCCTGCTGAATAAAACGGGTCTGTTTCGCCGGTATATCCGCCAGACAGAAAACCGCCTCGTCACCGGGAATCAGCCCGATCAGCAGCACTTTCTCCAGCGCATTCTGTGCCAGCGTTTGCTCGATATGCTCCCGTGTATCAGCCGTGCCTCTGGCCTGAGCATCGCCACTGGCATCCTGGAGCACCCAGCTGAACAGCTGGGCATCGGGGCTCTGGTCCGGGTCCGCATACGGAGGCACCGGCCGGACAAAAAGGCGGTAAGACATGGTTATCCTTCTGAGAAAGTGTAAGGTTCCTTGGTAATGCGATTCTTCTGCCCGGTATCCCTGTGAACCGTCCGGACTTCGCCCTCCGGGTTTCTATACACGGTGCTGACCATATTGACGACACGATTATCGTAGGTAATCCGTGAAACAACTTCAAAAAAACGGGTCTGAAGCGTTAACCCGTTGGCTTTCAGGCCCATCCCCGAGAACTCCGGCAGTGCCAGGAAATCCTGAAGGTTTTCGAATCGTTCTTCTTCGCGCTTGGCAATAATCGATTCCGCCTGAGCCTCATTCATATCCTCGTGCAGACTCATCAGAACCTGCGCCGTCGCAGTATTCACGTTAATGCCGACGCCAGAGACTGGCAGTGCCACCAGATGAGGCCGCAGCGCAGCGTAGATTTCCTCGGTCATGCCCTCAATCAGACGCAACTCGGTAATGGAAACAAAGGGCTGGTTGCCAGTGCGATACGGAGGGTCTGCCATCAGATACTGGCCGTCTTCGGCACCATAAGCACTGATGGCCTGGTCGTCGGCGTCCATCCAGTCAATGAGCGGGTCTACGGTGAGGCCGGTGATACCCAGAGCACGAAATAACCGGGTGAGCCGGTCTTTGGTGATGGGGTCCACTTCTCCGCTCGCGGTAACCAGATTATTCAGGTTGATTCTTCCTCCAAGATCATCGATCTGGACCTCGGCAACACCACTGTCGTCCAGAGGCAGAATGGCAGCGTGCTTGGCCCAGAACTCATCCTGACTGTCGACCATCACACTGTTTTCCTTATCCTCTTCGTAGTCCCGAACCAGAATACGCTTGGCAAATTCCTCGGCACCCAGAGCAATACTCTGGCCTTGTTGCTGGGCCAGGTAATGGCCAGCCTTGAACACCCGCAGGCTTTGCTGGCGGGTCATGCCCGATGCCATCAATACCACCAGAGCCATCGCCAACAGCACCATGATCAGGGCGACGCCCTGCTGCCTGCTCCCGGCAAACTTAATCATTGCCGGTCACCCCGCCCGCGGCCTGGCCAGATCCGTCTTCAGCCGCGTCATCTTCCGACTCGGCCTGAGTCTCCTGTTGCTGATTGATCACCGCCTGAGCCTGCGACGGTTCAAAATCCGGCAAACTGAACATGCGGACCAACTCACCAAAGCGTTCATGTTCCAGTGTAATCTCAATCCCGCGAGGCAAAGAGATGTCGGGTCGGGTTCCCGGCGTCATCTGCGCCAGAGCATTATCTTCCGGCCATTGCTCCTGCCAGTTACCGTTCTCATCCAGAAACCGGATTTCAAACTCCAGAACCTCGTCCAGCATCAGAATGTCCAGGCTTTCGTCTTCCTGCCCCTGATCCACCACAGGCCAATACCGACGGCGCAGTTCAGTTCCGGTATATTCCCAGCCGACGCGCTGCAGACCGCTACGCCGGAGACCAAGCGGATTGCGCCAGCCCTGGCGGGTCAGCATCAACGCAAACGAATCATCCCTTGAGGTTAAGGACGGTGAATAATCACCATAAACATCCCGGGCGGGCCGGTTGATGATCTGGGTGATGTCACGTTCCAGCAGCAACATGGTTTTCTGCAAGCCGTCGAACGCCTGGGCAACCTCATCCACCCGGTCCCGGGAGTTCATTACACTGCTCACCACCTGCCAAACACCCAGCCCGATCACGGCCGTGATAGTGACGGCAATCAGTACCTCCATCAGCGTAAAACCGGACTCCCCGGCTAACCTGACCTGGCGCGCGGGCATGCTCATCAGGTTTCTCCCAGGAAGGCAGCCAGGGTATGGACGGCAAACGGTTCCGATTGCGCCCCGGAGTATTTGGCTACGGTTACCTCAATCCGCCGCATCGTGGGCTCTGCCGTAGCCTCAACAACGGTGGTGACCCGCCAGCGGAAATTTCCGAAGTCGGTATCTTCCGAATTTTCCGAAATCCCCGGCAGCTCATCCTGAAGCCGTAGTTCGTTAATCCGGTTTTCCGCCACCCAGCCTGCCAGCGTCTTGTCACGTATGCGCTCGAAACTGGTGATGTAATTCCCGCCCACTTCGGCGGCGGCCGTTGCAATCAGACCGAACACAAGCAATGCGACGAGGACTTCAATCAGGGTGAAACCACGCTGAGGCCGACTCATGACTCATCCCCGGAACCAGGTTTGCGCCATTCCAACGGCGAGACGCCATCTGAAGCAACCACGTGCATCAGGTCAGTGTCCCGGCCCAGGGTGAATTCGATTTCAAACGGTGTGGTTTCACCACTGGAGAAGAACACCACGTCTGGCCTGAGCCGATCCTCGGCCGAGGCCAGTCGCGGAGCGTCACTTTCGATATACTGGGTAACGGTCAACCATTCCGGGAGGGTTCGCTTGTGGAATATGCGCTCACCTGAGGATTTCCACTCGCCTGTCTTATCCTGAAACGCCACGAACCGATAGCCGTCTTCTTCCAGCAGCAAACCCATTTCCAGGTTATTGAGAACCGCCTGTTCCTGTGCCGTTTGCATCAGGAGGTAGAGCTCCCGAACCTGGCTTTCCAGCTCGCGCTGCTGGGAGCTGCCGGCCATATTGAACACCGCCAGTGCCGCCAGCAGTCCGACGATGATCAGGACAACCAGAATCTCGATCAGCGTAAAGCCGTTTTGGTCAGCCCTGCGGCCCACAATCAATCAGTTCCCGCTGTCCCAGACGCTGATATCAGCGGCATCGCCATCCCCGCCTTCCTGGCCGTCAGAACCGTAGGAATACAGATCGTACGGCCCGTCCACACCGGGGCTGACATACTGGTAATTGTTACCCCAGGGGTCTTCGGGAACATTTTTCAGGTAGCCGTCCGGGTTCCAGTTTTTCGGCTCAGGGCTGCCGCTGGGCTTGTTGACCAGTGCTTCAAGGCCCTGCTGGGTAGAGGGATAATGGCTGTTGTCCAGGCGATACAGGTCCAGTGCGTTGGCGATGTTACTGATCTGGGTTTCGGCCACCGTCACTTTGGCCTGATCACTGCGCCCCATGATGTTGGGCGCTACAATTGCCACCAACAGGCCGAGAATGACCATCACTACCATGATTTCGATCAGGGTGAAGCCCTTGGTCCGGGCCAGCGCTTTCGGTTGGTTCATGCTCATAGTTTCACTCATCTTGGGTCCGTTGTTTCTCGTCACTTTCAGAAAGATTGTCTGGCTTCCTTGCTGGCCCGACGGTGGGCCATTATCCCACCAGGTTGCTCATGTTCAGAATCGGCAGCATGATCGCCAGAACAATAATCAGCACCACCGCCCCCATGAACAGCAGCATCATGGGTTCAAACAGCCCCACAATAGCGGCGATCTTGGATTGCAGGGTGTTTTCCTGCATGCGGGCCGTGCGTTCAAGCATACTGTCCAGCTCGCCACTGGCCTCGCCACTGGCAATCATATGCAGCATCATTGGCGGGAAGTAACCGGTCTGGTCCAGTGAACGGTGCAACGATCCCCCTTCACTGACCTTCCGGGCAGCCTCCCGCAGTTCCTGCCGGAGATAATCGTTGGAAAGCACCTCTCCGGCAATGCGCATCGCTTCAACCAGTGGTACACCACTGGTGGTCAGAATGCTCAGGGTACTGGCGTAGCGGGCCGTATTCACGCCTCGTACCATGCCTGCAAACAGCGGCAGGTGAAGTAGCCGCTTGTGAAACTTCAGGCGCACCGCCGGTTTGGTCAACGCGAAACGGAAGCCGATGATCGCCACCACCAGCAAGACTAGAAGGTAGACTCCGAAACTGCCGAGAAATTCCGACACCGAGAGCATAGCCACCGTCAGCCCAGGCAGCTCCTGTCCCTGCTTGAGAAAGACCTCGATAATGTCGGGCACCACATAGGTGAGCAGGAACACCACAATGGCAATAGCTACGACACTCAGGATAATCGGGTAAATCGCAGCCAGCTGAATCTTCTGGCGGGCTTCCTGGCGGCTTTCCGTGTAGTCCGCCAGCCGGTTCAGCACCAGGTCCAGATGCCCGGCATGTTCACCGGCCGCGACCGTGGAGCGGTAGAGCCGGGGAAAGGCCTTGGGGAATTCACCGAAGCTGTCCGCCAGTGTGTAGCCTTCCATCACCTTGGCGCGGATAGCAATCAGCATGCTGCGAATCCGCGGCTTGGTGGATTGCTGGGCGGCCGCACTCAGTGCCTGCTCGACCGGAATCCCGGACTGGATGAGCGTGGCCAGCTGTCGGGTGACCAGCGCGAGATCGGCTGCGCTCAGAGAACCGCGGCTGCTCAGTGGGTTGCTACGGGCCTGTTTTTCTACGGCCGCTTCCACTGCCAGCGGGGTCAGCCCCTTTTCCCGGAGTTGCTGGCGCACCGCCCTGGGCGCGTCGGCTTCCAGCACGCCCTGTTTCTGCTTGCCTCTGGCATCCAGTGCTTTGTATTCGTAGGCCGGCATGGATTACTGGCTCCGGTGGGTCACACGCAGTACTTCTTCCACCGTGGTTACGCCATCCAGAATCTTCTGAACGCCATCGGCATGAATACTCGGGCTGTGCAGACGGGCCTCCCGTTCCAGATCCAGCTCCCCTGCGCGTTTATGAATAAGGGTGCTGATTTCTTCCGTGATCTCGACCACCTCGTAGATACCAATCCGGCCTCGATAGCCCAACTGGTTACAATGCTCACAGCCTTTGGCGCGGAAGATGGTGGGCGGATTGGCCGGGTCCTGCTGCAGGAACTCACAATGCTCTTCGGTAGGCATATAGGGCTCGCGACAGTGGGTACAGAGCACCCGCACCAGCCGTTGCGCAACGATACCGACAAGACTGGAGGAGATCAGGAATGGCTCGATGCCCATGTCCATCAAACGGGTAATGGCACCCACGGCGGTATTGGTGTGCAGGGTGGACAGCACCAGGTGCCCGGTCAGACTTGCCTGAACGGCAATCTCCGCAGTTTCCAGATCCCGGATTTCCCCGATCATCACCACATCCGGATCCTGGCGCAGAATGGCTCGCAGGCCCCGAGCAAAGGTCATATCCACTTTCGGGTTCACCTGGGTCTGACCAATGCCCGGCAGGTTGTACTCGATCGGATCCTCGACCGTCAGTATGTTGCGGCTGCGATCATTGATTTCCTGCAGCGAGGCGTAAAGCGTGGTGGATTTACCGGAACCTGTGGGGCCTGTCACCAGCAGAATACCGTACGGACGATAGATCAGCTTGCGCAGGGTTTTCAGATCCTGCCCGGCCATGCCAAGGGATTCCAGCCGAATGGTGCCCGCCTGTTTGTCGAGCAGGCGCAACACTACCCGTTCACCACTGGACGAAGGCATGGTCGACACCCGGATGTCGACTTCCCGGCCGGCCACCCTCAAAGCAATGCGGCCGTCCTGGGGTACCCGCTTTTCTGCAATATCGAGTTTTGCCATAACCTTGATCCGCGAGACCAATAATGGTGCCAGCGCCCGTTTGGGCTGGACCACTTCCCGCAACACGCCGTCAATCCGGAACCGGACAATCAGCTGTTTCTCATAGGTTTCGATGTGAACGTCCGAGGCGTTGGTTTTGACCGCCTCGGTAAGAATGGCGTTAATGAGGCGGATAATGGGAGCGTCGTCCTCCTGCTCCAGCAGATCCTCCGTTTCCGGAACCGAATCGGCCAGAGAGGCCAGATCCATGTCGTCACCGATCCCCTCCACCATTTGCATGGCTTCCGCCGAATCGTTCTGATAGGCGGCATTCAGGGCCTGGTCGAAGCGGTCCGGCTCGACGGTAGAGAACTTCGCCCGGCCACCGCTCACGCGGTTTGCCTCGGCCAGTGCGGTGTGGGAAGCCCCCGGGCGCACGAGAATGACCGGCTCGCCCTCTTCGTTGCGGGTAAGGATGACTCCGTTACGCTTGGCGAAGGTAAAGGGAAGTCTGCCCAGCGGCGCATCCTGCGGCTGAATGTCGGTTTGGGTGGTCAAGCTCGTCCTCGTTAAATCCGTCTGGTCACTGATTGTTCTTATGGGGCCACCCGTTGCGACGGCCCTCCACGTTGTCAGCGTAAGCAAAAAGGCTACCACAGGAATGGGAACCACTGAACAACTCTATACACTATACTGCCACTAATTCATTGCAGTCTGATAACCTGTGAGCTTTTTACGATTTCCCAATGCATTCAGGAACGACAATGCTTGCAATTGATCGAAGGACTCCGCTGCTTCTGGCCATAGCAGCAGCAACGGCCATGCTGGCGCTGACCGGCTGGCAAGGCTATCAGTTCTGGCAGAATGAAACCCAACGTACCCTGCCGCAACCGACCCGGGAAGCTTCAACAGGTGCAGATCAGGCCAGAACCGTGCCTGATGTTCAGTTGTCGGATCTGGAAGTGTTCGGCTCGGCGACTGCCACCCCGCAAAATGAAGACACCAACACAGAGAACCTGCCGGAAACCAACCTTCGCCTGTCCTTGCGCGGTGTGCTGGCAGCAGACGGCGACTTCCCCGGCAGCGCCCTGATCGAAGACGACAAAGGCAAAACCGAGGCCTTTCTGGTGGGTGATGAACTGCCCGGAAATGCCAGGCTTCGTACTGTGTTTGCCAATCGGGTCATCATTGAACGATCCGGCAAACTGGAAAACCTCTACTTCCCGGAGACCGAAGATCGCTCCGGGGTCGATTTCGCAAGCAATGACGAGCCTGCCTACGAAGCTCCCCCACAGCAAGAGGTTCAGGTGCAAAGAGCACGCCCCCAAACCAGCGCCTCGTCGGCCGACCAGCAACAGCGACGAGAGGAAATTCGTCAACGGCTGGAACAGTTACGCCAGCGGCTTCAGAACAACAACTGAGGCCCGCCATGGAAGCGGCAAGCAGACTCACACGTTGCCAGTCCCTGTTGCTTCCCCTCATCCTTACCGTGTCTGTTGTCAGCGCTCTTGAACTAAGCAGCCGACTGATGACTTATGTGCTGGAAGAGTTCGGCGAGGCCGCGCACCAGCGACTTGAGAACTGGCAACGCCTGCACGCGCTGGCTGCCAACGCTCCGACAGATCGCCAGCTTCGGCTGGTTAATTCCTTCTTCAACCGGGTGACGTTTGTCAGCGACATCCGCCACTGGGGCCAGGAAGACTACTGGGCCACGCCGGTGGAGTTGCTCACCACCAACGGCGGTGACTGTGAAGACTTCTCCATCGCCAAGTACCTCACCTTGAGGGCCATGGGCGTCCCGGATGACCAACTCCGGATTATCTACGTCAAGGCACTGGAGTTGAACCAGGCCCATATGGTCCTGGCCTGGTATAAAACGCCGGACTCCGACCCGTTGATTCTCGACAACCTGATCAATGACATCAAACCGGCATCCCAGAGAAACGATCTGGAACCGGTTTACAGCTTCAACGGTGAAGGCCTGTGGCTGAACCGCACATCCGGCGACAATGCCAGAATTGGCGATGCCCGGAAGCTGGAGCATTGGCGGGATCTTAACGACAGGCTGACCGAAGCCCTCCGCCCTTAAAAAGAGCGTGCTGTGAATACCGATTGTCGGTAAATGACAGCGAGCTTGTCGCTCTCTGACACTGGTAACGGCGGGCCAGCCGTTAGAATGCCCGCAATTCGATAAACGATGGAGCAGTACAGAATGCGACGCTGGAATGGATGGGGTGACGAACAGTTCTCACTGGAATTACCGGAGCAAGGTCAGGCCTTTCTCACAGATCGTGTGGGAGGCGGCTCCCCGCTGGCGGATATCACCCTGCATGCAGCCTGTGAGCAGGTTCCGGAATCCCGGTTGCCCTCAGACCCACAGGTTGACGACCTGATCGACCGAAGCCCGGAAACCCGGGTCCGACACGCCCGGGGCCAAAGCCTGCCAGACTGGCTGGCCATGCGCAGCGGTGATATTGGCGAGTTCCCGGACGGCGTGGCCTTCCCGAACACCAGTACCGATGTACGCGCCCTGCTCCATTACGCCAACGACAAGGATATCCAACTGATCCCCTATGGGGGTGGCACCAGCGTGGCTGGCCACATCAACCCGGTAGACCAGGGCAAACCGGTTCTGACCGTCAGCCTTGCAAACCTTAACCGCCTGATGGATCTGGATCGGGAGAGCCAGATCGCCACCTTCGGAGCAGGCACCCCCGGCCCGCTGGTGGAATCCCAGTTAAGAGCCCATGGCTATACCCTGGGACACTTCCCTCAGTCGTTCGAGCTCTCCACGATTGGCGGCTGGGTGGCATCCCGCTCCAGTGGCCAGCAGTCACTGCGGTACGGCCGCATAGAACAGCTGTTTGCCGGCGGCCGGATTGAAACCCTGCAAGGCACCCTGACAATCCCCACCATTCCGGCCTCCAGCGCCGGCCCGGATGTCAGGGAAATGATCCTCGGTTCCGAGGGCCGGCTGGGCCTGATTACCGAGGTCAAAGCCCGGATCAGCCGTCTGCCTGAACAGGAAAGCTTTCATGTGGTGTTCTTCCCGGACTGGGACAAGGCCCGAACCGCCGCTCGCAAGCTGGTTCAGAACCGGGTTCAGCTTTCCATGCTACGACTGAGCAACGCCATTGAAACCGAAACCCAGCTGGCACTGGCCGGGCATCCGAAACTGATCGGGCTACTGGAACGTTTTCTGGCTTTCCGCGGTGCGGAAGACGGCAAATGCATGATGACCTTTGGCGTAACCGGCAGCAAAGCCCAGTGCCGGGGAGCACTTGCGGAGGCCCGCAAACTCTGCAGTGACTACAAAGGGGTCTATACCGGCACAAAACTTGGCGCCAAGTGGGCGGAGAAACGCTTCACCATGCCCTACCTGCGCGAAGCCCTGTGGCAAATGGGCTACGCCGTGGACACCCTGGAAACCGCCACCGACTGGGACAACGTTGATACCCTGATGAACCGGATTGAAACCAATCTCAGGGAAGGTCTGGCAGACAGGAACGAGCGAACCCACGTATTTACCCACCTGTCCCACTTTTACGGCCAGGGTTGTTCCATCTATACAACCTATGTTTTCCGGGTTGCGGATAGCTATGACGAGACCCTGAGCCGCTGGCAACATCTGAAGAACACCACCTCAGACCTGATCGTGCGGAACCGGGGCACCATCAGCCATCAGCATGGCGTAGGCAAGGACCATGCCCCCTTCCTCCCTGTCGAAAAGGGAGAGCTGGGTATGCGTGCAATTCGTTCGCTGACCCAGAGCTTTGATCCGGACCAGCGCCTGAACCCCAAAACTCTGCTGGATTGAAGTGATCATGGATCGACAACAGATACTGGAAAACCTGAAGGGCGAAACGCAGACCTTCGATGTGGTAGTGGTCGGCGGCGGCATTACCGGCGCCGGCGTTGCCCGGGAAGCCGCGGGCAGCGGCTTGAAGACGTTGCTGGTGGAGCAGAAAGATTTCGCCTGGGGCACCTCCAGCCGCTCTTCCAAGATGGTCCATGGTGGACTTCGCTATCTGGCCAGCGGACACATCGGGTTAACCCGCGATGCCGTCCGGGAACGCGAACGCATGTTGCAGGAAGCGCCCGGACTGGTCGATCCACTGCCTTTCCTGATGCCCCACTACAAAGGCAGTTTCCCGGGCCCCGGGCTGTTCCAGATGCTGCTGGCCATGTACGACCGCCTGGCCGGCACCCGCAGCCATCAGAAATATACGCCGGCGGAAACCCTGAACTGGGCCCCGGGGCTCGATACTACCAACCTGCGCGCCACCAGTCGTTTTACCGATGCGGTGACAGATGATGCCCGCCTGGTCCAAAGGCTGATTGCCGAAGCCTCCCACGACGGCGCCATGTGCCTGAACTACGTCGCCGCGACCGCCGTCGACCGGGATGATAACGGAGCTGTCTGCGGATTAAGACTGACTGCCGAAGAGAATGCAGAGCAGAGCGCCATCACGGTCAATACCCGATGCGTTATTAACGCTACCGGCGCCTGGGCCGATCGGTTACAGAAACAATCGGCAACGGATCACCCTCTCACCATCCGACCACTCAGAGGCAGTCACCTGGTCATTCCGTGGCACAAGCTGCCGGTGACCTGCGCGGTTTCTCTGATGCACCCGGATGACCGAAGGCCTGTATTTGCCTTCCCCTGGGCAGGTGCCACGGTTCTGGGAACTACCGATCTCGAACACGCCAAAGATCTGAACGAGGAGCCGGCCATCACCGGTGGGGAAGTAAATTATCTGCTGCAAATTGCCACCCGTTTATTCCCCGGTGCGACCATTGAACGGGCCGACGTGCTGTCCACCTGGGCGGGCGTTCGACCTGTGGTCACCGACGGCGGAGGTAAAGCTCCGTCCCGGGAGAATCGGGAACACGCCATCCGGCACGACAAGGGCCTGATCAGCATCGCCGGCGGGAAGCTCACCACCTTCCGCCAGATGGCACGACAGGCGTTGGCCATGGCCCTGGGTGATCAGCATGAAGATCGGCTTCGTAGCGACGAGCAACGAGTATTCACGGCCACGCCAAACGACCGTAAACCCGATGATATTCCGGCGCTGGCCTGGCATCGACTGGGCGGCTATTACGGCCCGCACCGCCAGTCTATCCTGAACAACGGTGACGCCACCGAAATCCCGGACACCGGTGTACTCTGGGCCGAACTGGAATGGGCCTGTCGCCATGAACAGATTCAGCATCTGGATGATCTGATGCTGCGGCGTACCCGCCTGGGGCTGATCCTGCCTGACGGGGCGGCCAGTTTGCTTCCTGAAATCCGTAACCGATGCCAGAGCCTGCTTGGCTGGGATGATGCCCGCTGGCATCAGGAGCAAGAGCGATATCTGGCAACCTACCGTAAGGCCTATCAATTGCCGATGGGCGAGGATGCCCTGGATGCGTGAGACCCCACTGATACTGGCGATCGACAACGGCACCCAGAGCATCCGCGCCCTGCTGTTTGACACCCAGGGTAACTTGTTGGGCAAGGGCAAGCAGGAAATCGAGCCTTACTTTTCCGAGCAACCCGGCTGGGCAGAACAGCACCCGGAGTACTTCTGGGACAACCTTGGCATTGCTTGCCAGCAACTCTGGCAAACCACCAGCGCCCGCCCGCAGCAGGTGGTGGGCGTGACCGTTACCACGCAACGCGGCACGGTGGTCAACCTCGATCGTGAGGGCAAGCCCCTGCGGCCCGCCATCATTTGGCTGGATCAGCGCCATGCGCAGGTGGATGGGCCAGTGAAAGGCCCCTGGGGCTGGCTGTTCAAGCTTGCCCGCCTGGAAGACACCATCAGCCGATTCCGGGAAAAAACCCAGGCGAACTGGATTGCGCAGAATCAGCCGGACATCTGGGCGAAAACCCACAAGTACCTGCTGCTATCAGGCTACCTGAATTACCGACTGACCGGCGAATATCGGGATTCCACTGGCAGTCAGGTGGGCTACCTGCCCTTTGACTATAAACGCCAGTGCTGGGCCGGCCACCGGGATTTCAAATGGCAGGTAATGCCGGTGACCCCGGGAATGCTGCCTGAACTGATACCACCTGGTGAGCAGATCGGAACGCTGCTGCCTGAGGCGGCGGCGCACCTTGGCCTGCCGGGTGGACTGCCCGTCATCGCCGCGGCATCGGACAAAGCCTGCGAAATTCTCGGCTCCGGCGGTCTGTCTCCGGAGACCGGCTGCATGAGCTATGGCACCACGGCCACCATCAACACCACCAACGCCCGCTATGTGGAACCCACCCGGTTCATGCCGCCGTATCCGTCTGCACTGCCCGGCCACTATTCCACCGAAGTCATGATCTATCGGGGTTTCTGGATGGTGAGCTGGTTCAAGCGGGAATTCGGGCTGCGGGAGCAAAAGCTGGCAGAACAGAAAGGTATTGAACCCGAAGCCCTGTTTGACGAACTGGTGAACGCCGTACCGCCAGGTTCCATGGGTTTGATGCTGCAGCCCTACTGGAGCCCCGGCGTGCGACAGCCAGGCCCGGAGGCCAAGGGTTCCATTATCGGCTTTGGCGACGTGCACACACGAGCTCACGTCTATCGGGCCATACTGGAAGGGCTGGCCTACGCCTTGAAGGAAGGCAAGGAACGCATCGAGAAACGCAGCGGCCAGGCTATCAAGCGGCTGCGAGTAGCAGGCGGCGGCTCCCAGAGTGATGCTGCCATGCAGTTGACGGCGGATATATTTGGCCTGCCGGCGGAACGCCCGCACACCTATGAAACCTCCGGACTGGGAGCGGCTATTGATGCCGCCGTGGGGCTGGGATTACACCCGGATTTCGACACGGCGGTACGGGCTATGACCAGAACCGGCCGGGTATTCGAGCCCAACCCGGAAGCATCTGCGCTTTATCAACGTCTCTACCGGGAGGTTTATCAGGATATGTATCCCCGCCTGCAACCACTGTACAAAAAGATCCGGGAGATTACTGGCTACCCGCGCTAACCCCGATGGTGACATTTTATTCAATAGAGCCTATACTGATGAAAATTCATCACGGGAGGTCAGGGCATGTCAGAAGCGGTTCGCGTAGCACCGGAATCCAGCGATAAAGCTCTGCTGTCCAAGGCTCTGCTGAACGCGGCGAAAGCCTTTGGTCTGCCACAAGCGGAAATCGCATCCGTGGTTGGCCGAAACCGCACAGGTCTGACCCGCGACGGCATCGATCCGGCCAGCAAGTCCGGTGAACTGGCATTGTTGTTTATCCGGCTTTACCGCAGCGTCTATGCATTGACCGGCGGTGAAAGGGAGGCCATGACCCATTGGCTGAACACGCCCAACCACTATTTTGAGGATACACCCAGAGAGATGATCCAGAGCACGGAAGGCCTGGTTCGGGTGGTTCACTACCTGGACGCCATGCGGGGGCGGATTTGAATTATCGGGAACGGATTGCCCAGTCCATCGCACCGCTGCAAGGCAGCCTGTTCCGGGTAGTGGAAAGCCAGGAAGACATCGCGACGGCGCGCATTGTCGACAGTATGCAGGAACAGAATCGACTGGAGGAACTGCTGGAAAGCAACAAGCCTCCGGTACCCGGCACGGCACGAAAACACCATTACCTGCTGACCACCCCGTTCCGCTACCCACCCCTGAAATACGGCTCACGTTTTGGCCGCAATTTCGAGCCAAGCCTGTTCTACGGAGCCATGGCCATTCCCGCTGCCCTGGCGGAAACCGCGTTTTACCGGTTTGTGTTCATGAGCCACCTGAAAACCCCGTTCAAGCGCCCGTTAACCACCTTGCACACGGTGTTCAGCGCCCGATTCCGAACGGAACGAGGTGTTCGGCTGCAGTCTGAACACTGGCAGGATCTTCATCATACGCTGACAGATCCAGTCAGCTACCGGGAAAGCCAGGCTGTGGGTACCGACATGCGTAGCCTGCAAGTGGGCGCCTTCCAGTTTCTCTCAGCCCGCGCCCTGCAAGCCGGCCTTTACGCTCTTCCGTACCATCCAGACAACGGCGTTGAGGGCGTCAATGTGGCCTTGTTTAATGCCAGCGTGTTCCGGGACGCCGCACCCAGAAGTTATCAAAAACTGATTGCCGTGACGTCGCCCAGCCAGGTGTCCATGAGCCTGTCGGAACCGGATGGCAGTAAACAGGTTTACGAATTCAGCCTGGACCAGTTTCTGATCGAAGGCGAACTACCTCAGCCGGCGCCGTAGCACGCCCTTGAGGCTCTGTCTGCCAGCCGCCTCCCAGCGCCTTGTAAAGATCCACCGCTGCAATCAGTCGGTTCAGTCGTACCTGACTGAGCTGCTGCCGGGCATCAAACACCGTTCGCTGGCTTTCCAGCAAGGTGAGCAGGTCATCTGCCCCTTCCCGATAGCGCACTTCGGTCAACCGTAAGGTCTCTTCCGCCTGGGCGAGAATACTCTGTAACCGCTGCTCCTGATCCAGGTACAGCGCTTCTCTGTCGAGTGCATCCCCTACTTCCTGGAATGCCGAGAGCAGGCTGGCACGGTAATTCTCCAACAAAGCCACCCGCCGGGATTCCGAAATGGCCACATTGTTGCGACGCTGGCCTCCATCAAACAGAGTCTGGCTGAGGGCAAGCAGGCCATTGGCGGTTTGCAGTGGGTCTGCCAGGCTTAAAAAGCTGTTGGTAGAGAAGCGAACCGCGCCGCTGAGCGACACCGATGGCATCAAGGCCGCCCTGGCCTGCTCGACGTCCGCACTGGCGGCCATCAGCCGAGCCTCCTCAGCCGCCAGGTCCGGTCTTCGGGTAACCAGGCTGGCCGGCGTTTCCGGGTTGATCTCCGGCACTTGAACCGCAAGTAGCCCAGCCTCCGGAATCTCTTCCGTAAACGGATAATCCCCGGTCAGTAGCCGCAAAGCCGCTAACCGTTGCCGGGCCTGATACTCCAGTGGCGGCACCTCATTCTTCAGGTTCAGTACGGAGGTTTGCTGGCGGGACAATTCCGAGCGATCGGCCACACCGTTACGATACCGGGCCTCGACGAGGGCCAGTGTTTTTTCACCCAGTTCCAGATTCCGACGCGCAATATCCACGCGCTGCTGCAACTCCTGCCATTCGAACCAGGTACTGGCTACCGAGGCCACCAGCGTCATTCGGGCGGCGTCATAGTCATACTCCGAGCCCTGGAAACCAGCGAGAGCCCCGGCTTCCGCGGCGGACAGGCGACCCCAGAGATCCAGCTCGTAGTCAACCGACAGCCCGAGGCTACTCGAACCACTGGTGACACGATCCTGACCGGAGGCCTCGCTTGCCTGCTTACCCGTGCTTCCCGACGCACCAAGGGTCGGCAGCAAGGCAGCTCCGGCGTTGCGCAACTGCAAGTCTGCCTGAATCACTGCCTGAGCGGTGGCAGCCAGATCCGGATTATTCGAAAGTGCCCGGTCTATTAAACGGTTGAGCTCTTCGTCACCGAAGGCATGCCACCAGCGAGCACCAGCCGCTTCGCCGGCGTCTGCCCCGATGTGCCACTGGGCTGGCGGATTCAACGGCAGATCAACGGGTTGTGGCTGAAAGCTCGCGCACCCGGTCAGCAACACCGACACCAGTGCAATATGGCGAAGGCTCATAACATTACTCCGAGGCCAGGGCATGAACAGGGTCCAGATGGGCGGCCTTACGGGCGGGCAGAAACCCGAACAGCAGGCCCGTGGCAAAAGCGCAACCAAAGGCCAGAGCCATGGGTAGCAGCGTCATGTGAATGGGTGTTCCCAGGGAGCCAATAATCCGGGTTGCCGCAATGCCGATGACAACACCAATCAACCCGCCAATGGCCGATACCAGCCAGGCCTCGGTCAGAAACTGCTGCAGGATATTCCACGCCCGGGCACCAGTGGCCATGCGAATACCGATTTCGCGGGTACGTTCAGTGACGCTCACCAGCATGATATTCATCACCCCGATGCCACCCACAAGGAGGGAAATTGCTGCAATAGAGCCCAGCAGCCAGGTGAGTGTATTCTGGGTTTCCGAAATGGTTTCAATCAATGAAGCCATGTTGCGGATAGTAAAGTCCTCAATGCCATGGCGGGCCATCAGAGTGTCGTGAATGAGGGCTTCGATCTCATCCATACGGTCGATGTCGGCCACAGCTACGGTGATGTTGCGCAGGTGCGTTTGCCCGAAAATGCGCAGGCTGCCCGTGGTGTAGGGAACAAACACCACATCGTCCTGGTCCTGTCCCATGGGAGAGGCGCCTTTTTCATCCATCACGCCAATCACCTGAAACAGTACGTTGTTAACCATCAGGTGTTTGCCAAGGGGGCTTTCGTCAGGAAACAGAGCGTTGGCGGTG
The DNA here is from genome assembly GCF_000475355.1 of Marinobacter sp. C1S70. NCBI lineage: Bacteria > Pseudomonadati > Pseudomonadota > Gammaproteobacteria > Pseudomonadales > Marinobacteraceae > Marinobacter > Marinobacter sp. C1S70. Next base: position 57,958 of record NZ_AXBW01000038.1, read on the forward strand.
GTTTTGCCCAATACCGCTACGGCTGCGTAACTGGCTTCATCCTGGGCGCTGAAGAAGGTGCCCTCAACAACAGGCCACTGGCGGGCCACCGGGAACCGGAAGGAGGTGGCATTGATCTCGGCCGAGTGATCCCGGTTGGAATAGCGTAGCGTCTGGCCGCCAGTAAGCTCAGGTATTGCTGCAAGAACACCCTCTATCTCATTGATTGCTTTGAAGTCAGATGGTACCAGTGTGGTCACGCTCCAGCGCCCACCCCGCTGATCGGGACCACCCGGGCGCACCAGCAGCAGATCACTGCCCATGGTGCTGATTCGGTCGACGACATCCTTTCGGGCCCCCTCCCCGATCGCCAGCATGGTGATCACCGAGGCAACCCCGATCACGATGCCAAGCAGTGTCAACGCCGTCCGAAACAGGTTGCTGTGCAGGGAACGCACAGCGCTTTTCAGGGCCTCCTGCCAATCCCCAAGACGAGAGTGGCGACGGCCATTCTGGTCAGTTTCTGGTATTTGCGCGGATGGCATTTCGGCGCCGGTGTCCTCAACAAGCTCACCATCGGCAATGCGGATCTGACGGCGGGCCACTTTTGCCACGTCGGGATCGTGGGTAATCAAGATGATGGTATGGCCTTGTCTGGAAAGATCGGTTAACAGCCGGATCACTTCCTGGCTGCTTTTGCTGTCCAAAGCACCGGTCGGTTCGTCTGCGAAGATTAACTGGCCGCCGTTCATCAGGGCCCGGGCAATTGACACTCGCTGTTGCTGGCCACCGGATAACTGGGCCGGCCTGTGGGACAGGCGCTCGCCCAGCCCGAGCCCGGTGAGTAACCGTTCCGCCCTTGCATGCCGCTCGGCCGGCGCCATACCGGCATAAATTGCCGGAATCTCAACATTCTCCCGGGCAGTCATTCCAGGCAGCAGGTTATAGCTCTGGAACACAAAACCGAAGGCATCGCGCCGAAGCCGTGCCAGTTCGTCCCGGTCCAGGGCAGACACGTCCCTGCCATTGAACCGGTACTGGCCAGCGCTGGGCTGATCCAGACAGCCGAGGATGTTCATCAGGGTAGATTTGCCGGAGCCCGATGGCCCCATGATGGCCACAAACTCACCGGGCCAGATTTTCAGATCAATGCCCTTGAGCACAGGAACCGCCAGTTCGCCATCACCAAAGGATCGGGTAATGCCTTGAAGCTCAATCAACGGTCGCGGGCTCACCTCAGCATACCCCGAAAGGCAGCCCTACTCTCACCCTGACCGGCCCGCGGATCCCGGTTTGCAAGAACCACCTGATCACCCTCATTCAATCCGGACCGAACCTCCACGTATACGCGGTTGCTGATGCCGGTTTCGATGGCCCGAATCTGTGGCTGCCCCTTCGCATCCAGGACCTTGACCTGGTTTCTCACCACCGCACTGACTGGCACCCGCAATACATTCAGCGCCTCATCCTGAATAAAGAACACCTGGGCGGTCATCTGGGGCAACAGCCGCCCCTCCTGGTTATCCACCGTAAACAGCGCGTTGTAGAGCACCACGTTGTTGGTTACTTCGGGGGTTGGCTCAATGTACTGCAACTCGCCGTAGAGCTTATGCTCCGAATCGCCAAGTGTGGTGAAGTACACCCGCATGCCCGGTTGCAGCTTGCCGACGTCGGCCTCAGACACCTGGGCCCGCACCCGCATGGTGCTCAGATTGGCAATGCGCATAAGCAACGGCGCGGTCTGGCTCGCGTTCAGGGTTTGCCCCTGGCGGGCTTCGATGGATACCACAGTGCCATCCATCGGCGCATAGATGCGGGCATAACCCAGATTGGCTTCTTCAGCCCTCAGGGTGGAGGAGGTCTGTTCTATCTGTGCCTCAAGCATGGCCAACTGCGCCCGGGCAGACGCTAACGATGCTTCGGCAGTCTGCAGGGATTCCCGTGTGGTCGCATCTTCACGCCACAGGTTCTGCTGGCGCTGGAACTGGATCTCGGCGAGCCGCAGCTGGGCCTTGCGATCGGCTAGCTGGGCCTGCTGGTTCTTCAACTGGGCGCGGGTGGCATCCACTTTCGCCACATAGACGGTAGGGTCGATTTCCGCCAGCAGATCGCCGGTGCTAACGGGTTGGCCCACTCGTACGTGAATCAGCTCCAGCTGACCGGAAACCTGTGCACCCACATCCACATAATTACTCGGCTCAAGCACGCCGGTGGCCGAAACCAGATTCTGGATGTCGCCTCGGCTCACCGCCACGGTATTCAACGCCGGCTCATTGCCGTTACCGTTGCGGGCGTACCAAAAGGCAGCGAAAGCCAAAGCGAACAGTACAACCAGAAATCCAACCCACTTCAGCCGGCGATGCCTGGCACGGGTAGCAGAGGCCATTCAGATATCTCCACGAGTTCAAATCAGACCGAACCATAGAGAACTGATACGGGAAAAAGAAGCCGGGGATCAGGGTTTTGCGAAACCTTTACACGAACGATGTCAGGCGCAAAGAGAATATAGGTTACAGCCCTCCTGCAGCGAGCTGGATAGCAATCGCAGCCATCATAAGGCCGATTACACCGTCAATCACACGCCAGGCCGCCGGCCTTGCCAGCCAGGGAGCCAGTCGGGAACCTGCCCATGCCAGAGCGCCAAACCAAAGCACGGATGCGCTGCTGGCACCTGCCACAAACGTGGCCGGATCCTGCTGCTGAGCACCCACCGCAGGAATCAGCAGTAATGTATCCAGATAAACCTGAGGATTCAGCAAGGTGACAGCCAGTGTTGTCAGGATCACGCCTTTGACGGTGCTGCGCCGAGCTTCCCCGGCCTCCAGCGACGCCCTCCCCTTGAGAACCCGATATAACGCCTGCCCTGCCAGCAAACCGAGAAACGCAACGCCCAGCCATCTGAGTACATCCAGCGCCTCGGGCATGGCCATCAGCGCCGCACTCACACCAAACATGCCCAGGGTGAACAGCAGGATATCTGAAGTCATGCACAGCCCCGCCGACCACCAATGGTGCTCACGACGAATGGCCTGACTGAGAACGTAAGCATTCTGGGCCCCAATCGCTACAATAATACCGCCACACACCACCAGGCCTGTCAGATAACTCTCGAACACCGCTGCACTCCTTATGATTAATGGCGAAAGCCTACCCCGTTGCCGCTATACTTGAAATTCACCTTGTTAATGCCCGATAAGTTTTGCTTATGCTTGATTACAAGTTGCTCGAAGCTCTTGCTGCCGTGGTCGATGCCGGCGGTTTTGACAAAGCCGGCGACATGCTTGGCATCAGCCAGTCCGCTGTTTCCCAGCGGATTCGTACCCTTGAAGTCCGGCTGGGCCAACCCGTGCTGGTGCGCAGCCAAACCCCGAGGGCAACGCCCGCCGGCCAGCGATTGCTCAATCATGTTCATCAGGTGCGCCTGCTGGAACGCGACCTGACCAACTCCATTCCCTCCCTGGCCGAACCAGCCACCCGATTTCGCCTCGCGCTCAATGCCGACAGCCTCGCAACCTGGTGGGCCTCTGCCGTGGGTAATTTCTGCGCCAGTGAGGGCATTCTTCTGGACATGGTGGTGGAAGATCAGGACGTAGGCCTGCGGCGAATGCGCGAGGGCGATGTAGCCGCCTGCCTTTGCAGCAGCCCCCAGCCGGTTGCCGGCGCCCGATGCATACCGCTGGGAGTGATGACGTATCAGCCATTGGCCACACCGGAGTATAGCCGCCGATATTTTCCTGACGGACTGAACAACGCGAGCTTGCAATCCGCGCCCGCCATTGTGTTTGGCCCCAACGATCAACTCCAGCATCGGTTTCTGGCCCAGGTGGGCTATCAGGGCAAGTTTCCGCACCACCTGTGCCCCTCATCCGAAGGCTTCGTAAAGCTCGCGCTGGCCGGCATGGGCTATGGAATGATTCCGGAAATTCAGGCCCGGGAGCATATCCAGGCAAAGCGACTGGTTAATATCGCCCCGGGCAGCGGCATGGAAGTACCGCTTTACTGGCACTTCTGGCGGCACGGTGGAGAGTTGATGTCTCGGCTGACCCGCAAGCTGCAGGATTCCAGTGACGTGTTTTGAGTGATTTCTCGTAATCAGGGTATCTGCCTAGAAAAAACAGCTATGCAAACCGTCCAGACAGGAGTACAGTGGCGGTCGTTGGAAAGATTTAGCAAAGCATTCATCAATAAGACGCATCCCTGTTGTTATAAGTAGTGTTCGTCCTGTTTTTGATCACGCCAGTTTTTATGTTTCCGCACACCGCTGACCTGCCCTCACAACGAGACCAGGCGGCACATTAAATGATTGAATTCAGGATAGTAAAATATGTCTACTGTTACCGGTACTGTTAAGTTCTTCAACGAATCCAAAGGCTTCGGCTTTATCACTCGTGAAGGCGGCCCGGACGTTTTCGTTCACTACAGCGCCATTCAGGGCGGCGGCTTCAAGACTCTGGCAGAAGGCCAGCAGGTTGAGTTCACCGTGACTCAGGGCCAGAAAGGTCCTCAGGCGGAAAACGTAGTTGGTCTGTAATTAACAGCCCAGTACGATCAAAAAGGCAGCTTCAGCTGCCTTTTTTGTTGCCTGAAATTCCGTGTTAGTCCGTATTCATCCTTATTAGTACCATGGTCGGGCTCACCCTGAGCCACGCTAAGGCCTATAATGCCCGCTCGGGTGAATTCACTCCCCACGCCCTCAAGGCTAAGCAAACCAGAAAAGGCTCACCATGTTTTCTGACCAGTTCTATTCCGTCCAGGATGGACGTATTGTGATTTCCGCACCCCAGGCGAGCTACTTCGCCAAAGAAATCGCCGGGGACTTCAACCCGATCCACGACCCGGACGCCCGGCGTTTTTGCGTGCCCGGTGACCTGCTGTTCACTCTTGTGGTATCCCGTTTCGGGCTCTCAGAAAACATGACCTTCAAGTTCCGTAACCTGCTTGGTGCCGAGGTTCCTCTTGAGTTTCGCGAAAGCGACAACGGCGAAACCATCGACGTTATCGACGAAGCGGGCAAGATCTACCTGGAAGTTACCCGCAACGGCGCGATAACCCGGGATGAACAGGTGATTGAAGAGTTCAGTCGGTGCTATGTTGCAGCGTCCGGAAAAAACTTCCCCCATACACTCAAACCACTGATGGAATCCAACGGGGTCATGTTCAATCCTGACCGGCCGATGGTGATGTATGAGAGCATGAGCCTGGCCCTCACGCAGCTGGAGAACCCTCAGCCAGACCTTGAGTTAAATAATGCGGATCTGGAAGTTGCGGGGAAACGAGGCAACGTAACGCTCGAATACAACCTTCAGTCATCCGGAAAAACCGTTGGCGAGGTTTCCAAGCGCCTGGTGCTGGGCGGCGTGCGGGAATACTGCCCTGAAGCCATGGCCGGCATCATTGAGGAATTCTACCGGCTCAAGGCAAGGGGTACCCGCTGGGGGATAGAAAGCGAGGATCAACCTGCCGGATTGTAACGTTCAAACGTTTGCAGGCAGACATCCACGGTTACCGACAACGTCTCCAGTGCCGCAGCCCGAGCCCTGCCCTCCGCGCTTGCACGGTAAAGGTGCGGAGTCATTGCCAGCAAATCGGCAATCGGCTCGGCACCTTCCAGATGCACGGTAAAGCGCAAATCCTGAGTTCCAATTCGCCGAAACCCTTCAGGTACCGGAGCCACTTTACGGGAGTCTGCGCGAACTTCCGGGTAGACAACCTCCCGCAGTTCCCTCAGATGGTCTTGGCCGGCGTCTACCTGCACCAGTCGCCCACCCGGCCGCATAACTCGGGCAAACTCCGGATACACCGGAAACCCGAAAAGGCAAAGAAGACGGTCCACTGAAGCCGACAACACCGGCAGATTAGCATTGCTGCCAACCACCCAACATGCGCGCTTTTCCTTGCGTGCCGCGGCCAGTACCGCCCACTTGGAAATGTCCAGTCCAAGCAACGATAGCGAGACTTCACCCTCGGGGGACGCCAGCTGGCGCAAATAATAACCCTCGCCACAGCCGGCATCCAGACAGCTGAGCTCACTGCCCTCGCTCGCGTCGTTCAGCGTTGCGGCCGACACGGCATCCGCAATCGGGCGATAGTACCCGGCTTCAAGAAAGCGCTGGCGCGCGGCCACCATGGCTTTGCTGTCACCGGGCTCTTTCGAGCGCTTTTTCTGAACTGGCAGCAAATTTACGTAGCCCTGGCGGGCAATATCGAAGCTATGGCCCTGCGGACATCGCCAGACTTTGTTTTCCCGCTGTAGCGGATTGCCGTCGAGCGGACAGGCGAGGGATTCAAAGGAAGTGGTGTTCACTGAGCGTCCAAACGTTGGAAATTCCGGGCCATTCTAACAAGGAATACCCCATCAGGCTCGCAAACTGCGGAATGGCTTCCTATTCTTGTTGTGAATGACTCGAAAACGCATAGATGCGTTCTCACCCACCGGGAGGAGTCTCGTCCGTCATGGAGAAGAGGAAGGACAGATCGTCGTCACCGTCACAATCGGAGCACAGTGAACAAAAGTTCCATGAGTTGATTGAGAGCCTGCCGATGGTTGCCGTTCAGGGTTACGATCGGAATCGGAGGGTCATCTACTGGAATGAAGCCAGCACACGATTGTATGGATACTCCAGAACTGAGGCTCAGGGAGAGTTGCTGGAGGACCTGATTATTCCGGAGCCCATGCGCGCCGCCGTCATTGAGGCCCATACTAACTGGCTTGATCACAACATCAGCATTCCCTCAGAAGAACTGGAACTGAAACACAAAGAGGGTCATCTGGTACCGGTTTACTCCAGTCACGTCATGATCAAACAGGAAACCGGCGAGTGCGAGATGTTCTGTATCGACATCAGCCTGGAAGAGCAGAAGCAAGCCCGGGAAGAGCTGGTCCACCGCGCCAGTTTTGATGACCTTACCGGACTGCCCAATCGCCGCTTGATGGAATCTGAGCTTGAAAGCCGTTTGGCGGAGGCAGAACGCCAGGATCGTGAAGTTGCGGTGATCTTTCTGGATCTAGACAACTTCAAACTGATCAACGACACCCTCGGCCACCATCACGGCGACACCCTCCTTAAATCGGTAGCCGACATTCTAAAGCAGGAACTAAGGCACAGCGATCTGCTCAGCCGTTTCGGAGGCGACGAGTTCGTGCTTCTTCTGTTTGATTTTGACGGCCCAGAGGGAATTCATGAATTGCTCCAGCGTCTGATAAAGGCGCTGGAAAACAAAGTGCAGCTTCAAGTTGATTGCTATCAGGTGTCCGCAAGTTTTGGCGTCAGTCTTTATCCACATAATGGCAGTACAGCGGCGGAACTTATGGGCAACGCAGACGCCGCCATGTACCGCGCAAAGGAGATCGGAAAAAATACGGTCTGCTTCTACACCTCTGACATCAACGATCGGCTAGTCGAATACCAACAGATAACCGCCCTGCTGCGCCAAGCCCTGACGAATGGTGGCCTGGAGCTTTACTACCAGCCACAAATAGACCTGAGAACTGGCGGGACGACCTCCTGCGAGGCGCTTTTGCGATGTTTCGATAAAGCATCAAACCTTGTCTCCCCGGCGACGTTTATCCCGGTCGCTGAAAAATCCGGGCTTATAAATCGTATCGGTGACTGGGTCATCGAAGCCGCATGCAAACAGCTTAAAGCCTGGCAGGGAACTGAGCTCGCGGGCGTACGCATTGACGTCAATCTGTCCGGTCGCCAACTGACCAATCCACACCTGGCTGACCAAATCCTGGAAACCATTCAACGTTATGGTTTGAAGCCTGAGCAACTCGGGGTAGAACTTACGGAGAACGAGGTGTTTGGCAGCGAAGAAGGTCAAACCAGGCAACTGGAGCGCCTCAAGGCTGCCGGGCTCCATATATCCATTGACGACTTCGGCACCGGATACTCTTCCCTGGTTTATCTTCGGAAGCTCCCGGTATGCAGCATCAAGATCGATCGAAGTTTCCTGCACTACGCCATGCAAAATGAAAGCGACATGGCCATCATGAAAGCCATGGTTACGGTCGGCCAGAGTCTCGGGTTGAGCATTCTTGTAGAAGGTGTAGAGACCGAGCAACAGGCAAAGCTGATACGGGATCTCGGTTGCGATTTCGCTCAGGGCTTTCTTTACGCCAAACCGATGCCGGCGAAAGCGGCTGAGGCGTTTATGGAGCCCCTGACTTCGCGCAGTTAATGAGCAACAAACGTAGAATGGCGTTTTTAAGTTCAGCCCCTTTGAAGGCGTAAATCTAACACCACCGGAGTATTCTCAGGCATATAACGTTCGTTACAGGTACTGGCATTAATGAGACGGGTTTCGCCCTGCAGGTACTCACCATAGCCCTCATGAATGTGCCCGAAGACATGAGCCTTCAATAGAAGTTGCTGGATTCGATCTAACAGCTGCTCACAGCCAACATTCAAGGCATTGGATCCCAGCATAACCTCATCACCAATCCCTTTAGGCGGTCCATGGGTGATCAACACGTCGGTATTGTCCGGGATGAGCTGCCACTTTTTGTACAGCGGCTCACCTCTGTCCAACATAAACGCCCAATTCATGAACACAGGCGTCCAGGGCGAGCCCCAGAATCGAACTCCCTCGATCTCAACACCGCTGTCTTCCAAGTGAATGGCTTCGGTTAATGCCTCCCGCGCGAGTTCCGGCGTTTCCTGGAAAGCCCAGTCATGGTTACCGGCAACAACGATCTTGTGCCTGTGGGGTAGAGTCCCAAGCCAGTCGTTGAAATCTCTGACGTTTTCTAACGTACCCTGCCCCAGGCAGTCCCCGGCATGAATCAGCACATCGCCGTCCGGGATGTCTGGAATGCGCCTATGCAGGCTGTGGGTGTCGGAAATGCAGACCAATTTCATTTCATTCAATCTGTGTTTAATGGGTTAGAGATTTCACTCCACTGAATACAAGATAACAGCAAGCTGCTGGCAATTTCGGTAAGCCTTTTTCGACAATCAGGCGTAGAAAACCTCGCTGCTACATAGGCTAGTTGCGGTAGGAATGCCT
>NZ_AXBW01000039.1:0-48763 GCF_000475355.1 Marinobacter sp. C1S70
GTTGAAGTCACGGATTCAGGTCTCAAACATCCTGCTGCAGGGCTACATCGGCCCCACCGATCTGGTTATCCGCAATAACGATGGCGCCACGCGCACCCTGGCCAATGGCAACGTGGTGTCCGGCTCCGAACTGCAGCTCGATACCCATTTCGAAATCAGCAACGGTAGCCTGAACTGGGACGCAGCCGACGTGATCCTGCTGTTCAACTTCGCCGCCGTTGGCATTGAAGGGCTACAGATTCATAACCGCCGTGGCGCGGATACCCTGGGGCACTTTGGTATGGCCCATGCCAAGGCCAACCTGTCCCGGGGCACCAGTGCCGCTTCTGGCAAAGAAGGCCTTTCTGTACACGATGTGGAATTCCGGGCTGATATCGATATGCCGGTATTCCGCATGGGTGACACCAGCATCGGCTCGGTCCAGTTCACAGACTTTGCCATCACCAACACCAATCTGATGGTTTACGGTCACTAAGCCAAACTGGACAAGCACTGCCCTGCACAGGGTACACTGCCCGCCACCAACAGACGGGCAGAGCATGACCAACAGTACTGACAGCAACTACCAGAAACGGACTTCCTGGCGACGGCTTACGGCCTTCGCCCTGTTGTTCCTGGTCATGACCGGCGCCGGCCTGTATGCGGTGTACGACCGCTTCGCCGGCCGCAGTTTCCAGTTCGACGATCGCCTGCTTTCTCCCACTCTGCTGTTGCCGGTCGCGGCCCTGCTGCTGATCTACTTCATGGCCGATGGTCTGCGCCTGCACTACACCCTCAAGGCGCTGGGGCACCGGCTGCCATTGCGCAAGATCTTCCGGCTGGTGTTCATTAATCTGTTTTTCTCCAACGTAACGCCCATGGCCACCGGGGGCGGGTTTGCCCAGATCTGGTATCTCACCCGCCATGGGGTGCCCGTGGCCCGCGCCACGGCGGCCACCACTATCCGCACGGTACTCGCGGTGGCGTTCATTTTCTCACTGACACCGGTCTTTCTATTGAGCCTGGAGGCCCTGGACGGCGGCATCTGGTCGTCCGGTATCGGCACCGCACTGGCGGTGTTTGTGTCGCTCTATCTGGGATTCTTTGCCGTGCTGCTGTTCCGGACACGCTGGATGATCCTGCCGTTGAGCGCTCTTGTCGCAGGCCTGCGCAAGGCACATCTGATCAACCACCGCCGGCACGACCGCTGGCAGTTCAAATTACGGCGGGAAATGCTGCGGTTTGCCCTGTGTTTCAGCGAATACCTCCGTGGCGCGCCACGGGACGTACTGCTGTCGGTAGTGTTCACCGCCGTGTTCCTGCTCAGCCTGTTCAGTTTTCCCGCCCTGCTGATTCACGGCCTGGGCTATGAGGTGGATTACCTGACCACTCTGGGCTTGCTGGTGGTAACCACCTTCATCATGTATTTCTCCCCCACTCCCGGGGCCTCTGGCATATCGGAAGGCGTGTTCGGCAGTTTCTTCCGGGATATCCTGTCGGGCAATCACCTGGTGCTGGTCACTATTGCCTGGCGTTTTCTCACTATCTACCTGGGCATGTTCATCGGTTTGCTGGTGATGCAGAGGGAACTGATCAAAAGCCACCGGAGGCCGGAATGATCCGTCGTAACCCGCTTAAACTGCTGTTCTATCTGTGCCTGGCCATTGTGGTGGCGCTAGTGGGCTACAAGGTGTACCTGAATTTCTTCAAACAGGACTTTGAGGCCCTGCACAGCGAGCAGGTTGAACGCATCCACCAACGCACTCCGCCAGGCTCCGGTATCCGTTTTGCGGTGGTGGGCAACATCAACAATTCCGTGGGCATCTTCGAGCGCCGGTTTATCCCGACCCTGAATCAGGCCGGTTTGGACTTTCTGGTGTCGTCCGGCAATGCCGTGAGCGGCGGTGGCGAGGATAAATACCGGGCACTGTATGGCACCCTGAGCCACCTGGACATTCCCTATCTGCTCACCTTCGGCCCGCACGAATACGAGAATTTTGGCAGCTTCCGGTTTTATGATCATTTCGGGCCCCATTTCTACAGTGTGCGGGCCGGTAATACCCGACTGATCTTCCTGGACAGCACCGGGAAAACGCCCTGGCGCTGGCAGATTCGCTGGCTCCGGGATCTTCTGGCCCACGACACCAGCAACGCACACATCCTGTTTATTGGCCACCCGCTTCTGCAACCGGAAACCCCAGCCCTGTTCGACGATGAAGACGACTACCTGCAACCTCCCGCCTTCCGGGAGGAGCTGCTGCAGCTGATTCGGGAGCAAGGCATCGACCTGGTGTTTTCGGCCAACCTGTCGCTTTTTGACGAGCAGATGGTGGATGGCACGCCCTACATCACCACCGGGGGTGCCGGCGGGCTGGTGCTGAATACGGAGGATAGCTTCTACCACTACGTGGACGTGCGGGTCTCTCCAGACGGCGACGTCAGCTATCAGATGGAGCGTCTGGAAGTGGGCCAGCATCCGGTCTGGAAGCGCCTGGAAAGCTTGTGGTTCTTTGTGTATTCCCTGTTCTACACCGGCTATCTGAACTTCATCCTGATCGTCTCGGTGTTTGTGGCACTGACCATCAAGCTTTACCAGATCATCTTCATCGGCAAGGACTACTACCCGGATTACGACCTGGACCCCACTCCGTGGCTCGAAAAGCCGTTGCGGGTCACCATGTTCACCAACAACTATCTGCCTTTCATCGGCGGGGTTCCGATTTCCATTGAACGGTTACGCCGTGGCCTGGAACATCTGGGAGATAGCACTCAGATTGTCGCGCCCCGGTATCGCGACCAGCCCAGTCATGAGGATGCGGTAGTACGGGTACCATCACTGCTGGCCATGGGCGAGAAACGGGAATTCCGTCTGGCCAACATTTTCCTGGCCCGTATCCGCAAGCAGGTGCGGGCCTTCCGGCCGGATGTGATTCACCTGCATCATCCGTTCTGGCTGGGTAGCCTGGGGCTGTTTATGGCCCGTCAGCTGCGTATTCCGGCCATCTATACCTATCACACCCGTCTGGAGCACTACGCTCACTTTGTCCCCCTGCCCGGGATGCTGTTCCGGAACCTGATTTCCCACGCTCTGATCAAACGCTTTGCCAACCGCTGCGATGGCGTGATCGTACCGACTTACTCCACCGAGGAATACCTGCGGATGATCGGGGTGACCACGCCCACCTTCGTACAACCCACCGGTATCGAGTACGAGCGCTTCCAGGCTGTGAAACCCGCAGACGTGGAGGCACTCCGGAAAAAACTGGGGCTGAGCAACGAGAAGGTCTTTATCAGCGTGGCCCGGCTTTCCAACGAGAAGAACATCGACTTCATGATCGAAGCCATCGACCGGCTGCGGCAGGAAAGCGACGTGCCATTCCGGTTTCTGATGATCGGCGATGGCCACCAGAGGGACCGGCTACAGAAGAAAATTGACAGCCTGGAGCTGGGCTCTCACTTTACCCTGGTGGGCGCGGTTCAGCCGGAGGAGATGGCGCTCTGGTACAACCTTGGCGATGCCTTCCTGTTCGCCTCCAAATCCGAGACCCAGGGCATGGTCATTCTGGAAGCCATGTCTGCCGGGCTGCCGGTGGTAGCGGTTCGCTCCAGCGGCATTGAAGATGTGGTTCGGGACGGCCTGAACGGCTACAAGACTCCGGAGAACCAGGCCCGCTGGATTGAGAAAGCCCAACGGCTGCTTGAGGACGACAAACTGCGCACCGAGCTGTCGGACAAAGCCCGGGCCTTTGCCGAGGATTATTCCATCGAGCAATTTGCCCGGGATGTCCGGGGCATTTACGCGACCAGCCTGGCTGCCCGGGAGAAACGCAACAAAACGTCTTCATGAGTACCTTGGGTGCATTGCTCTGATCGGTTTACACTGAATGAACGTAAGCGGTATCAGTAACGTCACTTTTGTGTATTGGAGAAGCCTGTGAGCGGTATACCGGTTGGCATCAGCACTTGCCTGTTGGGCAAGGAAGTTCGGCACGACGGCGGCCACAAACACTCCCGCTACTGTACCCAGGTGCTGGCAAAGCACTTCGAGTTCCGCTCTATCTGCCCGGAACTTGAAGCCGGCCTTGGCGTTCCCCGCCCCGCCATTCATCTGCGGGAGCATGAAGACGGTGTTCATCTGGTGGAAAGCAAGGGCAGCAAAGACCACACCGAAGGCATGCAGAACTTCATTGCCGAGGTGCTACCCTCGCTGGCCAACCTTCGCGGCTACATCCTGATGGCGAAATCGCCCAGTTGCGGCATGGAACGCATCAAGATTCACAACGCCGAAGGCAGTTTCATGCACAGGGATGGCCGCGGTATGTTCGCCGAGGCGCTGATGAAAGCCTACCCGCTGATGCCGGTGGAAGAGGAAGGCCGCCTGCACGATGACATGCTGCGGGAAAACTTCATTGAACGGGTATTTGCGTACGACGACTGGATGCAGAACGTGGCAGGCGAAAACCTGACCAAGCAGGCGCTGATTGATTTCCACACCCGCCACAAGTTCACGCTGCTGGCCCATTCAGAAAAGATCTACCGGCAACTGGGCCCGATGCTGGGCGACCTCAAATCCGAACCTCTGGAACAGATTGCCGATCGCTACATCCATCAGTTCATGGAAGCCATGACCCAACGGGTAAGCCGTGGCTCGCATGTGAATGCGATGCAGCATCTGCTGGGTTTTCTGAAAGAAAGCATGTCGGCCGAGGAAAAAACCGTGCTGCTGGAGCAGATCGAGGCCTATCGGCGTGGTGAGATACCTCTGGTGGTGCCCATGACGCTGCTGCGCCTGGCCCAACGCAAGGAACCGGTAGACTACCTCCACTCCCAGAAATACCTGACGCCCTACCCGGACGAACTGGGCCTGAGAAATAACGTGTAACCCCAAAAACAAACGGGGCAGAGGATTCTTCCCCTGCCCCGTTTTTGTTTGTGGCTACCGGGTGTGTCAGAACCCGTACAGCAACGACAATGACGTTTCTGTGTCGGTCTTGTCAGTACCGGCGGGCGCATCGGATACATGCTTTACCCGGAACGCCGCTTTCATCGACAGCGAACCCACGATACTCGTTTGCAGGGACGTTTCGGACTGGCTGATGGTGTTGTTCTCATCCAGTCCGATTTCGGTACTGAGCTTCTGCCGGAACAGGGCGGTGTCGGATAAGGCGTAGTCGAAATGGGCGGCTAATCTTGCGATCGCTTCCTTTTCGGCGTCGTCGCCATCGTCATTCACCTCCTCAAGCTTGTTATACCGATAACCCAAGCCTCCAGAAAGGTCGAGGAACGATCGCTCTCCCACCTGCCAGACTCGGTTTCCGTAACCAGTGCTCAAGGTAGACTCGAAGTCGTAACCGGAGAAACGATCGTCTTCCCAGGAACCTCTGACAAACCAGTATTGTTGCTCATCGAACTTGTAGTCGGATTCCAGCGCAGCCTGATATTCCTCTGCGGTGGTTTCGTCGTCAGCTTCGGTGTACCGGGAACTGAACTCGCCGGTATTCCGCCACATCGTTGTCTCATGTTTGAGAGCCAGCCGACCATTCACCTTGGTTTCTTCGGTGTTGCCAGAGGTCAGCAAAATGCCAAGCTCAGCCTCACCTTCGACGTTGCCGCTTTCCTGGGCCCAGGCCACGGGGGCCACCACCAGGCAGGCAACCGCCAGGGGTTTTCTGATCAACATACTGTCTCCTTACTCAGGGGCTGTTAATTCACAGCAGACTTACGCTGCTTTTCCCCCTCCAGACTCCTGCGCGCCTGTGCTTCCCGTTCGGCCTTCTTGCGGGCCTTTCGCTCAGCAATAATGCGTGCGGCCTCGCCGCCGACGTGTTCTTCTCCCCGCTCACGGGCCAGGCGCATCTGGCGCTCACGCTCCTTGAAACGGGCTTTCTGTTCTTCGGTCAGGCTGTCGATGCACTGGTGGCAACTGACACCCTGTTCGTATTCCGGGCGCTGCTTGTCGGCCTCGGTAATCGGCCGGCGACAGGCGTGGCACTGGTCGTATTCGCCACGTTCCAGGTTGTGATTCACCGTTACCCGGTCGTCAAATACGAAACACTCACCCTGCCACAGACTCTGCTCCTGAGGAACCTCTTCCAGGTACTTCAGGATGCCGCCCTTGAGGTGATACACCTCTTCGAAGCCCTGCTCTTTCAGATAAGCCGTAGACTTCTCGCAGCGGATACCGCCGGTGCAGAACATGGCGACTTTCTTGTGCTTCTGCGGGTCGAGGTTCTGCTTCACATACTCAGGAAACTCGCGGAAGGTGTCAGTGGCCGGATTGACGGCGTTTTTGAAAGTGCCGATCTCGACTTCGTACTGGTTACGGGTGTCGACCAGGACAACGTCCGGATCAGAGATCAGGTCGTTCCATTGTTGCGGCTCCACGTAGGTGCCGACAATCCGCTTGGGATCGATGCCATCGACGCCCATGGTGACGATTTCTTTCTTGAGTTTGACCTTGGTGCGTTTGAACGGCTGGATATCGACGAAGGATTCTTTGTAGTCGATGCCGTTGAAGCGGTCGTCTTTGCCAATCCACGCTTTCACAGCGTCGATGCCTTCTCGGCTGCCGGCGATGGTTCCGTTGATGCCTTCGCGGGCCAGCAGCAGGGTGCCGTGCACGCCTTTTTCCAGCATCAGGTTCAGCAAGGGCTGGCGTAGATCTTTGTAATCATTGAGGACTGCGAACTTGTAGAGTGCGCAGACGACGATTTCGTTGCTCATGGTTTTCTCCTGCGGGCCGGATCGTAAATCCGGAGCATGATTTGATATTTGTCACGGCCGGTGGGCGCGAGGGGGCAAAGTTTAATCAACCAGGCCCCCGATGCAAGTTGCGGATGGCCGCATTACTCCGCTTTGGCCAACTCCCGTTCTACAACCGCCGACAACTGGCCCCAGCCGGGCCGTGTCAACTGGATGTTGTCGACCATGACCGTGGGTGTGCTGGCGACCCGGAGCTGGACAGCCACTTGCAGGCTCTGTTCGACAGCTTCCCGGTGCAATTCGGTTTCCATGCAACGACGGAAGCGGCGTTCTTCCAGGCCGAGGTCACTGGCGTAGCGGGTGAAGGTGGCCGTCGGATCGTTGGAACCACTCCAGTCCAACTGGGAACCGTAGAGTTTGTCGTGCATGGCCCAGTACTGGTCCTGATCACCCGCACAACGGGCGGCCAGGGCGGCGGGCATGGCGTTCTGATGCTGGCGCAGAGGCAGGTCGAAATAGACGAAACGGACTTTACCGGACTCCACATATTCTTTCTTGAGGCGCTGGCTGGCTTCGGCGAAGCGGGCGCAGGCCGGGCACTGGTAGTCGGCGAACTCGCGGACGACAACCGGCGCGTCTTCGTTGCCAACGGAGACGCCGTACTGGTCGACAATGGCCGGGAATTCGTCGGCGTTGGGGGCCGCCACGGGAAGTGCCTCGGAGCTGGGTGCCGGTGGTTTGGTGACGAAATACAGGCCGGCAATGACGGCCACCCCGATCACCAGTGACAGGACGATGATCAGTGATTTGCGGCCCTGCGTGTTGCGTGGCGAGGGGGCGCCGGTCTGTTTACGTCGTTTTGCTTCACCCATGACGGGCTCCTTGTCTGGAGGTTAATAACACACTATCTCAGAAAACCGGTTTCGCGGCTCTGCGGGAACAGGCTAAGATCCCCCATAGCTTGAGAAAGTTCCAATAAAAATCAAGGACTCAACATGCCAATTCCCGCACAGCTCCAAAATCAGCTTCGTCTTCCGTTAATTGCCGCCCCCATGTTTCTGATTTCCTCACCCCGCCTGGCCCTTGCCTGTTGCAAAGCCGGCATCGTGGGCAGTTTTCCAGCCCTGAACCAGCGCAGCAGTGAGGGTTTCGAGCAATGGCTGGTGCAGATGAATGACGAGCTGGCGCAGCAACCAAGCGCGACAACCGCGCCCTATGCCGTGAATCTGGTGGTGCACCGCACCAACCCGCGCTGGCAAGCGGATCTTGAACTGTGCGTAAAGCATCAGGTGCCAATTGTCATTACCTCCCTGGGCGCGGCCAGCCAGGTGGTGGAAGCCGTGCACAGTTACGGCGGGCTGGTATTCCACGATGTCACCAATCAGAAACACGCCCGCAAGGCGGCAGAAGCCGGGGTGGATGGCATCATTGCGGTCAGCGCCGGCGCCGGTGGCCATGCCGGTACCACCAACCCGTTTGTACTGGTGCATGAAATCCGTGAGGTGTTCGATGGCACCATTTTGCTGGCCGGCGGTTTGTCGCACGGAGAGGATCTGTTGGCAGCCCAGGCGCTGGGGGCAGATCTGGCCTATATGGGCACACGGTTTATCAATACCGAGGAATCCGAGGCAGAGGATGCCTATCGGAACATGATCATCGAAGCCGTATCAGCGGATATCATCCATACCCCGGCGGTGTCCGGTGTACCGGCCAGCTTTATGCGCCAGAGCCTGGAGGCCGCTGGCTTTGATATGCAGAAGCTGAACCAGGCCGGCGATGTGAATTACGGCGAGAAGCTCAAGCCCATGGACGATGAGGCCAAGGCCTGGAAGACCGTCTGGTCCGCCGGTCAGGGTGTGAGCCAGATTCATGATGTGGTGTCGGTTGAGGCGTTGGTTCAGCGATTGGAAGAGGAATATCAGCAGGCCCGTTCACGCCTGATGGGATGATTCCGGATAGCGGTTGGCGAAGGCCTGAAGTTCCGGAAAGAAGGCCAGAAAATGTTCCTCCAGTTCCGATTCATTGGCCCGGATTTCGTCGATGATGCCGGTAAACCGGTTGGCAAAGCGGATTCGGCTGGCCACGCGATCGAGGGCATAGCCGATGTTGTCCAGATCCTGATAGGCGCCAAACCAGTCATGCTCGACCATGCGACGGGTCACCACCGCCATGTTGTCGGGCATCAGCGCCTGGTGGCTTTGCAGTTCCTGGTATACGGTCCGGATAAAGGTATTTTTGTCCCAGTCACTGAACTGTTCCCAGTGCCGGAGCAGAAAGTGGTCGTAGAGGATATCCAGAGCCACGCCGGCAAAGCGCCGGCGCTCCCTTGAGAACAGGCTTTTACTGGCCAGCACCTGCGGATGCTGATCGGTGAATACATCAACCGCCAGGTGGTGCCGCACGCCTGCAAGCACCGGCGACGGCACATGATCCCAGTCCAGTCCCCGGGTGAAATCCCCGAGGATACTGCCCACTCTCGCCTCCGGTGAGTCCGGTGCGAGGAAGGTGTGGGCGAGGTGGTTCATGGCTCAGTCTTCGCTTTCCAGTTCGATTTCATCGGCCACGAAGTTGCCCGGTGTTGGCTCACGATACTCTACTTCAAGTACCGGCCGCTGCCCGGCATCGAAGGCATCAATCAACTCGTCGCGGCTGGTGCCTTCAAACTGGGTATCTATCGTGGTTTGCACATCAATTCCCAGTACCGTGAACACAGCCCCCTGCACGTGCGTGAGCTGACCCTGGCTTTCATATTCACGATCCGCCGCTGGCCCATTGTCTTCCTCATTGCGCTCAACCTTTATCGCTTCAAGCACAACGCCAGAGCCGGACTGCCGCTCAATCCCTTCCACTTCCAACTTATAACTGCCGTTCAGGTCCGCCAGTTTCAGACGCAGATCGCTGTCATCGTCGGTGATGATCGTCCGTGGCGTGAGCTGCACCAACACACCACCAACCCGGAAGGTCTGGTCGTTGAAGTTGAGCGTGTTGACGTCGAGGACACCGTCTACTGAGGCGTTGCCCTCCCGAGCTTCAATTTCTTCAGCCAGTACGGAGCCATTGTCCTGGAAATCCCCCTCAACCTGTATCAGCATGCCGGCGGTCAGATCCGAGGCCGACAAACCATCATCAAACTCGGTGTCGTCGTCGACAAAGACGGTCAGGCCGTTGATGCGGAAGGATCGGTTCGATGCGTTGTAGTCGGTGCTCACGGGGCCTGAGAACTCAATGTCATCGCCGGAGCCCCGACGGTAGCGACGGGTTTCGCCTTCGTCGATTTCCCGGGCAATCAATACGCCATTGGAGATCGTACCTTCGGCCTCCACCAGCAGAAGATTCGCCAGATCGGCTTCCGTCAGCGACCCGGCGAACGCGCTGTCAGTGTACGAGACCAACTGCCCGTTAATGCTGAACTGATTCAGATTCAGCTGCAATGAACCCTCGTCGATGCGGCCTTCAATCTCTACGTTGGTTTCATCCTGCGTCATCAAACCAATGTGGCTTGCCCGGTACCGACCGTTGGGGTCCGGCTCACGCCAGCCACTGATGCGCACGAAAGCGCCGTCTGCCAGGGTTTCAAGCGCAATGTCCTTGAACACCGTCTGCTGGTCGGCAACCACAGTCTGCTTATAGATGGTGAACTGCACCGATTCGACCATACCGTCGGCATCCAGGGTCTGAATCAGATTGTCCACACGCCCGCGGAAGGTATCGTCGTACTCGACCGACTCCGCATTCCCCCGGCCATCAACCCGCCACTCGCCTTCGATCCTCAGGATCATGCCTTCCTGTAACTGGTCTTCACGCTCAATGCCGTCATCACTGCTGACGCGACCATCCGTCTCAAACTTCACGCCATTGACGAAGACGCTGCCGAAACCGGAAACCGGCCCAACACTGGAGCCAGTGCCTCGGATGCCGCCGTCGGCAACGTCGACTCCACCACCGCCACCGCCGCCGCAGGCACTCAACACGCCGAGTGCGATCGGTGCGGCGGCCAGTTTCAGCATTCTGTGAAGCGTTACTGCTCTGAACATTGTTCTCTCCTGCAGGCCATCCGGGCCCGCCACTGATTGTCAGCTGTCGTTGTGGCGTCGTCGTAGCTTGTCGATGTCAACAAAATCATCGTAATTGCCCAGGCTCAGTGAACCGGTAGCACCCCAGGGAGCATAAGCGCTTCTCTTTAACAGAACGTGACCGCTCTCCAGGGTTTCCACAATGCCCTTTCGAAGCAGTTCCGCAAGCACGACCGAAGGCACCAGGTTTGGGTTGGCGATTTGCACCAGGTCAACAAAGGAATGGGGTTCATGGGGCGTTGCAAGCACCACCTTCGGGTGTTTCTGCTCATCCAGGAAATGCTCGGAACTCAGCCAGTATCTCACCACCTGACGGGCACCCGGCGAAAGCAGCATGCTGACCAGTTCGGTGGTTTGCCAGCGCGGGGGTTGTCCGGTCGGGACATTAAGAGCCATCATCATTCGTCTCCGCTCTTGTTCGTCTGAACCGGCTCTTCAAAATAGAAAATGCTGACGCCGGTCCGTACCGATTCGCCGCCCTCCTGGCCGGATACTCCCCGGTCGTGAGGCCCTAACCAGCTGTCCAGATCTTCCAGCAGGGCCTGGGACTGCCTTGCGGCTTGTTCACGCCACGCAGCGATCACCTCTGGTGGTATTTCATTATAGGTCAGGGTGCGCTGGAACAGCGGCTCACGCCCGACATCCCGACTCACCAGATTGTGATCAATAGTGGCTACAAGATCAGATACGTCCTCTCCGAAGATCTGGAGCATTTCTTCGCTGTCTCCGGCCGGCACATACGCCCGCTGTTTCAAGATCAGGAACCCAGTATCCGGCTCAACCGCGACTACCCCAACCCGCTGGAGCTCATCCAGTACCGCTCTGGGAGTCATATCGCCACTGTATTTTCGAACCAGCTCACTGAAGCTCCCGGCGCCCTCGAATGCCAGCACCGCGGGCTGTCCATTCGCTGCCTGATAGGTCTCATCGTGCACCCATCCGGACACCACACGCGACGCGCGATTTGCATGAGAGGTTCGTTCACTGACCGGGCTTTGCCCCGCCAATATCTCTCGTTGTTTTCGCACTTCTTTGCGGGTAAGGCCTGTCATCACTGCCGCTCTGGAATCGGTTGGTTTGCGGCGCCCGTCAGAGAAATCCTCCAACGCAGCCTCCACATACGCCCTTTTCACCAGCTCAGAGAACTCGCCGAACGGAACGCCATTGCGCAACAGCAGTCTGGCCATCGGGCGCAAAATGCGGAACAGCGCTTGGTGCAGGGGATTGGATTTGGCATCAGTCATGTTTGGGATTGTATTCCCATCTTGCCCCGGAAAACCAGACACAGGTTGCGGTATCCCCCGCAACCTGTGTCCTTCGACCTCAGTTTTCGGGGTTTGCGGTCAACACATACTCTCCGCCGTTGGTCTGGTCGTACTCAACCTCGGCTTCATCACCAACCTGAAGACCCGCAACGCTGAAGCCATTCAGCAGGATTTCAAGATTCATCACCGTCACCGACGTATCGGAAACGGCATCGATTCTGGCCTCCAGCTCAAAGTTATCATCTTCGTCGCTGTCTTCCCGCTCAATGGTGAAGGCTTCAAGGTGATCAGTACGCTGACGACCTTCAACCTCAACATAGTCCCCAACGCTGAAGGCGTTGATGTCATCAACACGATTACGCAGGTCGTTATCGCTGTCATCGTCGTCGATCAGGGTATTTGCGGTGAGTTGAACGCGAACGCCACTGACCACCAGCAATTCACTGTCCAGATCGATCTGCTGGATGATGCCGTCCAGTTCCGCATCGCCTTCCCGGCCTTCCACTTCTTCCGCCAGCAGAGTGTTGTTGCGGAAATCACCCTCGACTTTCACGAACACGCCATCCTGAAGGCTGCCCTCGCTGATGTCGTCAAACTCAGTCTCAGCATTCAGCTGAACCAGCACGCCATTAATCCGGAAGGTGCGGGCAGACGCATCGAAATCGTAGATATCACCGGAAATTTCAACGTCATCGTTGTCGTCAAACAGGTCGTCCTCATCATCAATTTCCTCGGCAAGCAGGACATCGCCGTCTGCGTTGAGCTGACCTTCCACCTCAACCGCAAGCCCGTTCTCCAGTTGGTCCAGACTGAAGTCGTCATCCGCGACTGCGCTGGTGTAATCCACTGTGAAACCGTTGATGGTGAAGGTCTGCAACTGCGCATCCAGGTTCTGGACCACGCCTTCAAGTTCAGCTTCATTCACATCGTCAAAATCCGAGCCCAGCAGACGCGCACCCACGAAGCTGGCCCGGAAACTGCCGTCATCCAGCCGCCAGCCGCTTACCCGAACCCGATAGTTGGCAGGCGCGGCCGCAAGCTCAACCGGTGTGGCTCCGCGGAATACCGTCTGGTTGTTAAGCACAACCACCTGCCCCAGCAACTCCAACTGACCGGTGCTGGCGGTGGCATCCCAGGTTGCCGCAACCAGTGGTCCCCTCAGGGTATCGTCATAGAACACAGCGTCGGCCTGGCCCTGGCCCCGCTCGTCCCAGTCACCTTTGATTTTCAGCACCATGCCTTTTTCAAGCTGGCCCTCACGTTCGATGCCGTCGTCACTGCTAACGCTGCCATCGGTCGCAAACCGGGTTCCGTTGACATACACGCTACCAAAACCGGTCACCGCACCAACGCTGGTGCCCTCGGCATTGCCACTCGCACCCACTGAACCGGAGGAGCCGGAGCCACCGCCACCACAGGCGGCCAGACCGCCGGCCAAGGTACCAACCAGAACCAAGTTGATCGCTTTTGAAAGTCCGTTGCGCTTCATCTTCCTTCTCCCGACTGATTTGACAGAATCCGGCGCGTTTTTTTCAGCGCCACAATAATTGGGATATTTTTCCCAAATGATCAAATGGGAAAATAATCCCAAATTTTGGATTTGTCCAGTCAGGAATGATGACAATTTCGTGAATCGTTTCTGGAAACGTGTCCGGGTCTGCTAAACCCGGAACTGGGATGCCTTTGTTTGCAGGGCCGACAGGGTGCTTGCAATCTCACCGCTGGCCTCGTCCGAATGCGTTATGGAATCAACGGTTTCCCGTGAGGAATCGGCAATTTCACGCACGCTGACGCTGACTTCGCTGGCGTGCCCACTCTGATCTTCCGCCACCCCGGAGATCTCAAGGGCCCGCTGCTGAAGGCTGGCCAGCAGTTGGTTAATGCGGTCGAAGTGCTCGTCGGCCCGGTGGAACTCCGTTGAGGATTCCGCGACCTGACCGGACACATCGTTAATGGTGCTGACGGCCTGACGACTGCCTTGCTGCAACCTTTCGATAATGGCCTGAATCTCGGTGGTCGACTCCTGGGTTCGGCTGGCCAGAGTGCGCACTTCATCAGCCACCACCGCAAACCCTCGACCGGACTCGCCAGCCCGCGCCGCTTCGATGGCGGCGTTCAGTGCCAGCAGGTTGGTCTGCTCCGCGATAGCTCCGATCACGGACAGTACCGAGCCAATCTCTTTACTCTGGGTATCCAACTGATTGACCGCCGCGACCGCTTGCTCAACGTTCCGCACGACGCTGTCGAGACGATCACGCACTTCACGGGAGATCTCCGCTGTGGCCGCACTTTCGGCGCTGACATTCCGGACTTCGCCGGCGATATCCTGCACATCACCGGCGACTTCGGAAATGCTGCGCGACATCATCTCCATAGTGCCGGAAACCTGGGCGACACCCTGCTCCTGACGATTCACCGCGGCCACAGCGCGGCGACTGATATCCCGCTGGGCCTGCGCCTGGCCGGCGGCGGACTCTGCCGACGCCTTGACGTCTGAGACCAGTTCCTGGATCCGAGCAATAAACCGGTTTACTCCGTGCCCCATTTCGGTCAGTTCGTCATTGCCTTTAAGGGAGACTCTCCGGGTGAGATCGGCTTCGCCATCGGCAATCCCCCAGATCGCCTGGCTAAGGCGGTAAACCCTGGGCAGTACGCCGCCGCCCAGCACCAGGGCCACAAGCACAACCAGGGTTACGACCGACACCACCGCCAGAAGCGACAGCTTGGTGGACAGACTTTCGGCTTCGTCATTCAACGCCTGCACGGTGTTATTCATGCTCGTGCGGGTTTCTGTGTCCATGGCTGCGAGCTGCTGTTGTAACCGCTGGTTCACTTGCTCTGTTTCGGAGCCCAGTGTTTCCCGGAGTGCATCAATACTGCCCGCAATGGTTGCTCCGAATTCCGCCTCGAGCTGAGTCAGGTCACGATTGATGCCCTCAAGCGACAACCCAAGTTTCAGCTCTCCAATAGCCGAACCCTGTGGCGCAATATCCGCGCTGATGATCACCACATCGGGATCCCGGCTGGCAGCATCCAGGACCCGATTTGCAGCACCACGACCTTCCCCCTGCTCCATAAGAGTGCGAACACGATCGTCCGTGCGATCCACATAGCGGGTCAGACGTTCACCGTACTGATCGTAGTAAATCGCAAACAGAACAGACTCTCTGGCATCGGCCAGTTCCACCAGATCGGTCAGGCGGGGGATGTCACGATCCCAGATCAGAGGCGCAGCGACGGCAGCCAGCACCTCGGCAAGCCCCTGGGCTTCCGCCATAACGGCTGTACGAACATTACCGGCCACACGCTCCTGCTGCTCGGTCTGCTGGCGGGTGAGTTCCGCGGAAAGTTCGTCGGTGGTTTTCTGGCGCATGCGCTCAAGCCGGCCCCGGACATCTTCCCGGGTTTCACCAAACGAGGCGCTGACATTATTGCTGCTGGCTTCCAGCGCGGTGCCTGCGGTTTCGACCAGCCGCTCAACCTGGTTCGATATCAACCATTGGCTGACAACGACCTGTATCAGGCCAGCAACCAGAAGCACAATGAACACCGGCCGCAACAGACGACTGGTCACGAGGTGTTTGAAAAAACGTATGGACATAGGGACTCCGCTAGTGTTCGCGCGCAAAGCATCCTGCACACCGACAGCCGGCTCCCTGCCGAGTTTCTGTCTTTATGTATAGCAAAAGGCGGGCCTATGTGGGCAGCAATCCAGGTTCTGGAGTGAACTACGCCGGCCCGACAGCGTATATGCTGGAACACTGAACAAGAGGAGAAGCCAGCCATGCTGGGATTTCTGAAGGGCGACCCGAAGAAAAAACTGCAGAAAGCCTATGAGGAAAAGCTCGCCAAGGCGCTGCATGCACAGCGTAATGGCGATTTGCGTAGTCACGGCACGCTGATGGAGGAGGCGGAAAAGATTTACGCCGAAATACAGGCACTGGAAAAGTCCGGGCGCTGAAACAGGCGTTCAGCCCCCGGGACAATAATACGCCTACTCGCCCATCAGTTGACGAATGCGCTGGTTCAGACGGTCCACCTCCCGCCGCATGTCCTGGACTTCGTCCAGCAGCTCCAGCGACATCGCCAGCCCGGGCAGGTTGAGTTTGAGATCCCGCTGCAGGCGCAGCGCTTTCCGCAGACGACTCAGAGCGGCCACGTCAAATTGCCACTGGCGCATTTCCGGCACCTCGTCCAGCGGCGAGATGACTCCATAATCCACCAGTTTGATCACAAACTCTGCATGGCAGTCCCCACGTTCGCAGATTTCCCGAAGCGAGAAGGTGCTGCCATCGGTGTCGGTGACTTCCACCGTCAGAATCCGGTCTTTGCTCGTCATGTTCGCCTCCCTCACACGTGCAGCTTGCTGCGCGGATTAAAGCCTTTCTCCAGCTCAGCCAGCTTCTCGTAGAGTGCTTCAGCTTCCGCCGTGTGCTGTTCCGGCATGGCCACTTGCAGTACCACAATCTGGTCGCCCGGATGTTTACCCGGGAAGCCTTTGCCCTTGAGCCGGAGTTTGCGCCCGCTGGTGGCCCCCTTCGGCACCTTCACATTCACCTTTCCGCTCACCGTTGGCACTGTGACCGTTGCCCCCAAGGCGGCTTCCCACGGCGAAATGGGCACAGTAACCAGCACATCCCGGCCCTCAATACTGAAGTGCGGGTGGGGCGCCAGTTCCACTTCGATAAACAGATCGCCAGGCTCACCTCCACCAATTCCGGGTGCGCCCTGGCCCTTCAGCCGGATATGCTGCCCTTCCCGCATGCCCGCAGGGATTTTTACTTTCAGGGTTTTCTGGCGTGGTATCAGGCGGCCATGCTCATCGGGTTCATGAACCGTGAACGACACCTGTTTCTCGCAACCGTTAAAGGCCTCTTCAAGAAACAGGGCCAGCCGGGCATGCACATCCTCGCCCCGCATTCTCATGCTCTGGCGAAAACCGCCACCCCCGAAGCCTCCACGCCGGCCGCCGCCGAAGATTTCCTCAAAAAAATCGCTGAACTGACGAGCGTCGGCCTCTGTGTATCCTCCGCCGCCAAAGCCGGAGGCACTCTGCCAGCCCGGTGGCGGCTGGAATGAACCATCGTCTCGGGTACCGTACTTGCGCAACTGGTCGTACTCGGCCCGTTTCTCGGGGTCCTTCAGTACTTCATACGCTTCGCCCACATCTTTAAAACGGTCGCTCGCATCGGCCTCTTTGCTGACATCCGGGTGGTATTTCCGCGCCAGCTTACGGTAGGCCTTTTTGATTTCCTCGGGCGTGGCAGACTCACTCACACCGAGGACGGCGTAATAGTCTTTGAAATCCATGGCGCTCCTCGCATCTGAGCAAATAGGTTTCTCTGACTACCTATATTTGACGCTGATGGAAAAAATACAAGCCAGTGCTGACCGCCACTTGAGACAGGTCAAGCACTGAGAGGCGGTTCACAATGACCGACTGATGGCCGGATCTGACAACTGCGAAGCCTCTTCTCCCATTCTGCAAACCGGCGCCTATGGACGATATTGAAAGGGCAGTACCCATAGACGGACCGTCTATCCCTTACACAAGGAGTTCAAACAATGACAATTAATGAACACCGTTCGTTCCTGCCCGATCTCCTGGGCAAAACCCTCAAACCAGCCATGGCACTTGGCGCGGCACTGCTGTTTACCGGCTGCAGCGAACTCGGCTATCTGCTCAGTAACGACAAGGTGACCGACGCCGATAACGACCAGGTCGTTTTCGTTGGCGATTCCATCTTTGCCCTCTCCGGTGAAATCCAGAATCAGCTGGAAGCCAAAGCCGGCGAGACTTTCCGGCGCTACACGGTCTCCGGTGCAGAGCTGTCCGGTGAGCTGATTGCCCCGTCTATTCCCAATCAGTTCCGGGAAGCCGTCACAGACAACCCGGATATCAAAACCATTGTCGGTGATGCCGGCGGGAACGATATTCTGATTCCGGCGATTGCCTTCAACTCCAACAACTGCAAGACGCCCTGGTGGCGCTTCGGGCGCCTGAGCCAGCAATGCCGTGATTTCATCGATGATATCTATGTGGAAGGCGTGGATTTCCTGAACGAGATGGCGGAAGCCGGCGTTCAGAAGGGCATTCTTACCGGCTACTACTACACCAAGAACGGCCTGTTCCGGCTGGATGACATGAAAGAGGCGGTGGACTACGGCAATGCCACACTGGCCCGGGCCTGTGAAAACTCGGTACTGGACTGCACATTTGTGGATCCGCGCTGGGTTATCAACGACCGCGACATCATCTTTGATGGTATCCACCCGGCGGATAGCGGTTCGAAAAAGATCGCTGATCTGATCTGGCCGAAACTGCAACCGCTCCTCTGAGCCCAGGTGTCCCGGCCGAACGGCGGCCGGGACCGCATTCGGCAAAATCAATAGCAGGACCGCAGCAATGAAACCACTCAATTCCGTATTGGCGCTCGGTGCCCTGGCCTTAGTGATTGCGGGCGGTTTTCATTACTGGCCCGAGTCATCAGAGCCGGCGGCTATGCAAGCGCCCAATGGCTCCACCCCGTCGCGTGCGGCAGCGACGTCCGCCGCCGAGCCAACCCAAAGCGGCGACCAACGCGTTGTTGAACTGGCCGTTAAGTACCTGGAACTGTACGGCGACACCATCACCGAGCCGGCCACCCAGGCACGTCTGTATAACGAACGCCGAAACCTGTTGGCGCGTTATCCGGATTCCGGTGACGAGCTTTTCCAGTCCGCCATCACCACGGCCTTTCCGGAACTGGCCGACAGCATTTTCGCGTTATTGGCCAAGCTGGACCTTTACAACCGGTGGCTCGACAATCACGAGCTTCGTTTACAGGGGTTGCCGGACATGGAACGCTACGCCGAGCTCTGGCAGCAACGCGAAGCGATTTTCGGCCCCCTGGCAAGCCAGATCTGGGCCGAGGAGCAGAACCCGGTGGAAGCCAAATCGGACCAGTTCCAGCAGACTCTGGCGCGGCTGGACCAGGCCAACCAGATGCCACTGACCGAACTGGCTCACCAGCTACAGACCACCGCAGACGAACTCTATGGTGCCGATCTGGCCCGGCAACTGGCGGGTTCCGGTGCGACCGGCCACGCCCTGTTCTCCATGGACAGCGTTCAACAGCAACTCGCCAGCCTGCCTGCAGACAAACGCCAGCAAGCCATCAACGCTCTGCGCCGCCAGATAGGCTACTCCGAAGAGGCCGTTCGCCAGTTGGCCGAGGAAGACCAGCGCCGGGAGGAAAAATGGCAGAAAGGCAAAGCTTATATGGCCGAAAGACGCGCCCTGGAGAACCGCCTGAACGGCGATCAACTGGAGGCCGCGTTAACGGATCTTCGCCAGGAACATTTCGGGTTTTCTGCTCCGACCATCGAACGGGAAGAGGAAGAGGGCTTTTTCCGGTTTGAGCGCGAACGCCGCTACGGCTTGAATTAGCAAGCTAACGTCCATCCTCATAATCGCTTATAGCCGTTAGAGCACCCAATCCTGACAATGGCGGGCTTTCTCTTCCCTGATGGAATCAAGGAGATCAGATTGAGCGCCGCCACCCACAATCCCGATTCGGGCCTTCCGACCTGGCTGATCGTCTTTGCGCTGGCGATGGGCGGCTTTGGTATCGGTACCGGTGAATTCGCCATTATGGGATTAATGCCCAATGTTGCTCAGGATCTCGGCGTTTCTGAACCACAAGTAGGTCATCTTATCTCCACCTATGCGCTGGGCGTGGTGGTCGGTGCGCCCATTCTGGCCATTCTCGGCGCGCAACTGTTCCGGCGGCAGTTGCTCATACTACTGATGTCCTTCTACGCGCTGGGCAACCTGGCCAGTGCCCTGGCCAGCAATTACGAATCCCTGCTGGTTTTCCGGTTTATCGCCGGACTGCCCCATGGCGCCTACTTTGGTGTTGCGGCCCTCGTGGCAGCCTCACTGGTGCCGGTACACAAGCGGGCCAAGGCGGTGAGCCAGATCATGATGGGGCTGACTCTTGCACTGCTGATCGGCAATCCCCTGGCCACGGTAATGGGGCAATCCATGGACTGGCGCTATGCCTTTGGTTTTGTTGGCCTGGTGTCTTTACTCACCGCGGTGCTGGTAACCCTGTTCCTGCCCAAAAATCCTCAGGAACAAAGGCACAGCCCGTTAAGCGAAATCCGCGCCTTTAACAAACCACAAATCTGGTTTGCACTGGCCATTGGCGCTATCGGTTTCGCAGGCATGTTCGCTGTGTTCAGTTACCTTGCCCCGACACTGCTGGAAGTCACTCGAGTGGATGCTGCCTGGATTCCCGTGGCCCTGGTGGTATTCGGATTGGGCGGTTTTGTGGGCAACCTGCTTGGTGGCTGGTTGTTTGACCGGCTGCAATTCCGGGCCGTTGGCGTGATCCTGGTATTCAGCGCCATGATTCTGAGCGTCTTTCCTTCTGCCACAGGCTCATTGCCCGTCTTGCTCGTGGTCTGTTTCCTGACCGCTTTAATGGTGGCTCTGGGCCCGGCGCTGCAAACCCACCTGATGGATGTGGCAACCGGCGCCCAGACTCTGGCGGCTGCCTCCCATCACGCCGCATTCAATCTTGCCAATGCCCTGGGCCCATGGCTGGGCGGGATGGCCATTACCGCCGGCTTCGGCTGGCAGTCCACTGGCTACGTAGGAGCTGCAACCGCCGTAGCCGGGCTGATGATTTTCCTGGTTGCCTGGCGCCGGCCTGAGCCGGTGCCTGAGGCCAGATAGGCGCTCATTTCTCACGCTACAGTCATTATCATTCACTCCGCTTAGCCAGTAGAATAGCGAGCTTTGAACGCTACCTGTGCGGAAACCGGAGTGAAACCCCAGCCAATGCCCTCGCAACCTCTGGCAAATACTGGTCCCAGAGCCAGGCTATTGCGCCAACTGGATGATTCAGCGACAACGCTGGATGGCAGCCAGTTGCCCTGCTTTGCAGAGCGACTCAGCCGGCTGTTCGGTCTGGGCGACACCATGACCCTGGATGCGGCCATTGGTTATCGGGCGAAACAGCCAGGCACGCCTCAGGGCGCCGTGGTAGACCGGTTAACCGAGGAGCTGGCGACGATACGCAGGGCACTGGTTCAGCGTATTCGCGGGTTTGGCTCAGATCTGGAGTTTGATGGTGAACCCGAGCTTGAAGCCGCTCTCAATGCCTGGCTCGCACTCCAACGCAAAGTGGCGGCCAACAGCCGTCAGTTGCGGGACAAGGTTCGAAAATCGATGAAAGATCAGGGCCCGAAGCTGGCTCACCTGGCCGAATTGGACGCCGTGTTTGATCAAACGATGGCCGGGTATACCGCACAGTGTTTTTCCCATATTCCCAAGGTACTTGAACAACGATTCGAGCACCGAACGACCACCCCGGAGCAAAGCCCTACCCCGGCCACAACGGCCGACTGGTTCCACCGTTACTGCGAGGAAGCGCAGTCTTTGTTACTCGCTGAACTGGATGTTCGGCTGGAACCGGTTCTGGGTTTGCTGGAGGCTTGCCACAAAGAGGTTAACAACACCCCATGAGTAAACTGTTCTTTACCCTGGCGTTTGCCATCGGCCTGGCCGTGGTAGCCTGGATTGGTGCCGGATTTGTCGGTTCCGACCTGCTGGCGCTGGCGTTTACCGGCCTGATTGGCGCCGTTTACTGCCTCGGCTTTGGCGAACTGGTGAATTTCCGCCGACAAACCCGCGAACTGAGCGCACAGGTTCATCAGCTACCTGAAAGCCAGGAGCAGGTTAACCACTGGCTTGGCACACTGCCCGCCCCGATGCAGTTCCCGGTGCAACGGCGAATTGAGGGCCATGCCGCCGCATTACCCGGCCCGCAACTGACACCCTACCTGACCGGCCTGCTGGTGATGCTGGGCCTGCTGGGCACCTTTGCCGGCATGATTGTGACCCTTGGCGGCGCCGCCTCGGCCCTGGATAACAGTACCGAACTGAGCGCTATTCGCAGCGCACTGGCCGCACCGATTGCCGGTTTGAGTCTCGCCTTCGGCACCTCCATTGCCGGCGTGGCCGCCTCCGCCATGCTGGGGCTGGCCTCTACCCTGAGCCGCCGGGACCGGTTGCAGGCATCCCGCGCCCTGGATAGTGCGCTGCGAGACAAGCTGCATCATCTATCTACAGATCATCAACGCCACCAGGCGTTTCAGGCACTGGAAAGCCAGGCCAAAGCCCTGCCCGAAATGGCCTCGGCCATGGAACGCATGACGGCGCGCATGGAGCAACTTGGCCAGCAACTGGAACAGTCCCTGACTCACAACCAGCAGGAATTCCACAGCACGGTCGGCCGCCACTATCAGACCCTGGCCGACTCCGTAGCCAACTCCCTGACAACGGCATTGGATAACACTGCAAAGCAGGCGTCCGAGCGGATTGAGCCCATTGTTATCCAGGCCCTGGAGCAACTTCAGAAGGATGCTCACGGCCTGCAACAAAGCTGGGCAGACAATGCCCGTGAACAACTCACCGAATTGATCTCCGGGTTTCAGACAGTTACCACAGAGGCGGGCGAGCGCTGGCAGCAGAATCTGATTGCACAGCAGGCCCAGAACCAGGAGACGTTGGCGACCCTCTCAAAGCAGAACGAACAAAGCCAAAGCCAGTTGCAGGAACAACTCCACACCTGGATTGGCGCCATCAACGACCAGCACCAAACCTGGCTCAAGGAACAGCAGCAACACCTGGTACAGAGCTGTGAACGCCTGAACAATGCCGGAGCTGAGGTGTCGCAACACTGGCAGGCCGGTCTGGCCCGCCAGCAGACTCAAAGTGACGACATGCTGGCAGCATTCAATGAGGCGCTGACTCAATACCAAAGCCATTTCCAGACCAGCAGCACCGGGTTGATTGAGCAGCAACAGGCCGGGCTGGCAGAACTGGTCAGCACCGTTGGCGCTCAGCTCGATCAACTCCGGGAACAGGAAAGCGAACGAGCCCGGGCTGCAAACGAGCGAATGGAACAACTGGAAGCCACAGCAGCACGCCACCTGAGTGAACTGGGCACTGCACTGGAAGCGCCCATGACCCGCCTGATTGAGACCGCCTCGGAAACACCGAAGGCCGCCGCCGAGGTGATCCGACAGCTGCAGTCGGAAATCGCCCGCAACAGCGAGCGGGAAAACGAGCTGCTGGAGGAACGCCAGCGACTGGTTCAGGAACTGGACACCCTGCTGGAGAACCAGCGCAGCACCGCTGACAGTCAGCGGGAGGCGGTGGATACCCTGATCAGCGGCGCCGGCGAAACCCTGACCGGCATCAGCGAACGCTTCAACACCCTGATCCAGGAGCAGAGCCAGCAACTGGGCAAACTGGGCGACGACATTACTGGCAGCAGCCAGGAAGTCGGCGCCCTGAGCGATGCGTTCGTGCAGGCCATTGAGCTGTTCAGCCAGTCCAACCAGCAGGTCATCGCCGGCCTGGCGGATATCCAGGCAGCGCTGGACAAGGCCGGCACTCGACACGATGAGCAGCTGGCCTACTACGTCGCCCAGGCCCGCGAAGTGATTGATCTCAGCGTCAGTGCCCAGAAAGATGTGATTGATGCCGCTGCGGCGCTGCGCCGGGCAGAATCCAGCGAGGCCGGGTGATGGAACAGCTGGAAGGCGGCGAACAGCAATCGGCACCGGTCTGGGCTATTTTCTCGGACCTGATGGCGGCGCTGGTGGGTATTCTGGCGCTGATTCTTGTGTGGGTGATCGGCATTCAGCTGGAACTCAGCCAATCCCTGGCCGAGGAGATTGAGAAGCGGGAAGCCGAAGAACAGCGCCGGATGGCTCTGGAGCAAGCTCTCGAAGATCCGCTCACCAAAGGTCTGGTGACGTTCCGCGATGGCCGTATCGGCATCAGCGGGAACGTATTGTTCGAGCTGAATTCAGACCAGTTGCAGGCCGAAGGTGAAGAAGTGCTGGAATCACTGATTCGCCCGTTACAGGCCTACCTGGAACAGCACGATGAACTGCTGATGGTGAGCGGATTCACCGACGACTTGCCGATGCATCCGGGCAATCGTTATCAGGACAACTGGGGCCTGTCGGCCCAGCGGGCCCTGACGGTTACCCGAACCCTCACAGAGCTGGGCTTGCCCAATGACCGGGTATTCGCTGCCGCCTTTGGTCCTCACCACCCGGCCGTACCCAACGTCGATGCCGAATCCCGGGCCCAGAACCGGCGGGTGGAAATCAGTACCGTGCCACGGGCGCCTTCGTCGGCTGAGGATACTGAAACCGGGGAAGGTGATTGACCATGAGCGAAGCCCCCGGCCCCTCCTTGCTGGAAAGCTTGAGGCAAAACGGCGCCGATCAGAATGACCCGGTTCGGTTCCGCTATCTGGAGTCTTTCGAGCAGAGACTGCGCGCAAAGGGGCTGCATAAGGGAACGACGCACTGGCGGAAGCTGGAACAGGCGATATCGGACTATCAGGCTGGGCTGGACAGTGCCGGGCAGCGCGATGAGCCCACACCCGATGTCGGCGGCAATTCGCCTCTTTCCGGGTTGCTGAACCAGCTGAATGAAACCCCAGAGGCATCGGTTGAAGCGCCACAGTCGGTTCTGGAACAACGGGTGTTCGGGCAGTCGCCACAAGACCCGCCAAAGGCCCATCCAGCCTCAGCACCCAATAACCCGCGCCCCCTGAAAGCCATGATCAGAGCCCAGGCGAACCAGGGCCATCACGTTATTGCCGAGCGAATTCGACACGCCATTGAAAGCACACCGAAAGAAGCGGGACCGATGAACGCGCATCGGTTGGTAAGCCGGGCTATTGCTGAGATGCAGACGTTGTCACCGGAGTATCTGGCACGATTTGCTCGCTACACCGATACGTTGTTGACGTTGGAGCGGCTGGCGAGAAAGGGCTAGAAACGCTTTTGTTCCAGCCCTGGCAATGACGGCCTCAACTCAGGGAGAGAGTTCTTCCAGGTAGGTTTCTCCATCCCCGTATAGCGAGGCAAACTCCTCCTCCGGAACAACGGTCACGGCAATCTCCGGTTCATGGTCACCACCGCCCAGCAACACGCCCCGCATCGGCGTTATATCGGAGAAGTCTCGCCCCCAGCCGAGGGTAATGTGCTCCAGGTCGGGCCTCAGCGCGTTGGTGGGGTCCAACTCCAGCCAACCGAAATCCGGCACGAACACCGCTACCCAGGCATGGGTGGCATCGGCACCGACCAGCCGCTCCTTTCCTTCGGGCGGGTGAGTCAGGATATAACCACTCATGTAACGGGCCGCCAGTCCCACCGAACGCAGGCAGGCGATCATAATATGGGAGAAATCCTGGCAGACCCCACGACGGGCCTTGAACGCCTGCTCCACAGGGGTGAAGGTTTCGGTCGCCGTCGCATCGAAGCGGAAGTCGCGATGGATCATCCGCATCAGGGCATCCGCTGCTTCCACCAGGGGGCGTCCGGGGAAAAATGCCTCGCGTGCATAAGCGGCGTACTGGGAATCGATGGGTACGTTGGTGGACACAAACCGGAACGCCGTGGCTTCGAGATGTTCCGGCGAAAACGTCCTGTCCGCCCGATACCGCAGGCTGTCACGCACGCTTTCCCAGGGTACTTTTGCCGCAGTTGCCGACGGCTTCGGTCGATCGCGCAGCTCCACCCAGAACTCGCTGATGATCTCCAGATAGTCGTGATCACCAGTGAAATGAATCTTGGTAATCCGGTTGCCAAAGCAGTCCAGGAAGGAACGACGTGCCGATGGATCCGGTGAGATCGCCAGGTGATGCTCAAGATTCCTCTGCCAGGGCAGCGCCCGCGGAGTCAGCCTGAGCAGGTGATGAGACTCACCCACCACCTGGTCGTAGTGGTAGAGGGTCTCATGACGCACATGGTAACGGACAAATGTCATGACAGGCGCCTTAATCCGCTTTCACCGGCCGGTCGGAATACCGGGTGTGAATAAAACACTGCCGTTGGATTTCATCCGATACACGATAGGCTTCTGACCGGATATCACACAAGAGCTCTGCCAGAGCTCCGCAGGCCTGATCCGGATGCTTGCGCTCAAACGGGTGCAGATCCAACCCTTGTAAACGACGCAGGGAGTCGTTCAGATCCGGGGAAAACAGCTGTCCGGTTTTCTGACCCATTTCGGGTAAATCCTTCTGCAACTGGCGCAACTGGAACATCACAGAATGGGGGTTGCTCGCGTCGATCACAATGGTGTGAAGCACCCCCAGAAGCTCTGGTGTCCGGCGATATCGGGTCCGGTAGGTCACTTCCGAGTTTGCCACTTCCAGCAGCCACTCCAGCATGGCGTTGCGACTGAAACGGTCACTGAACAGCGGCACACAAATCAGGGTGCACAGATTGGCCAACCGCTCCAGGCGCCGCCCGATCACCAGAAAAACCCAACTGGCGTCCCGCGTAATGTCATCCATGGCAAATCCAGCCAGCGATATGCAATCCAGCAACACCAGATTCAACGCCCGGATTGATTGTTCTGGCGTCGCCGGCGCCGGACTGAGAGGTTTCCCGACCCGGTTGAGTGTGTGCCAGTTGTCTGTGGATAACCGATCCCGGACCTGGCTGGCATTGAACAGCAAGGCCTGGATGATCGACGCAATCGACCCCGGGGATTCCTGGTCACTTACTGCTCTCAGCAAAGCCTCGGGGAGGGGCTCGGGTACGGCATCTTTTTCCGGCTCAGGAAGGGTACCGAACTGCTCGGCCGCCTGCTGGAGCCCAAGCAGTGCCTCCTCACTGGCCTGATCATGCCCCGACAACCGGTTGAACGCCGCCCTCAGCAAGCGAGCCGTGCCTTCCGCCCGCTCAGAATGTCGGCCCATCCAGAACAGATTTTCGCCCACACGGGACGGCGTGTCCCGCTCGCCATCCAGCAGGTCGGAAACCTGCAACCGTTTCTTGATCAGCGATTTGGATGGCGCAGTGTAACGCGACTGTACCCAGGTATCCTTCGACAACCCGCCCCGCTGCATGGAGATGACCTCCACGCCCTCATCCATGGCGACACGGGTCAATCCACCGGGCATCACCCGCCAGCCGGAGGGCGTGGCCGCCGCGAACAGGCGCAGGCCAATAGACCGGGTTGCCAGCGGCTGGTTCTGATCACCCTTCCAGACCGGGGCCTGAGAAAGGTGAACCAACTCCTGCCCGACAAAAGCATGGGGGTGGGCACTCATCTTCTTGATGAGTGCGGTCCGTTCTGCCCCCTTCATCTGATAACCGAACACCGGCTCCATGCGCATACTCGCAAATGCCGGTTTGATGACCAGTTCATCGAGGTGCTCAATGACATAGTCCAACGCGGGTTTTTCACCACACCACCAAGAGGCCACGGATGGCATAGCCAGAGGTGAACCCAGCAGTTTTTTTGAAATCTCCGGCAGAAAACCGAACAGCGCCGCACTTTCAAGAACGCCGGAACCCAGGGCGTTTGCCATCAGCACTTTGCCGGCTCGCACAGCACCCAGCAAGCCGGGGATACCCAACACGGAATCGGCACGGAGTTCCAGCGGATCACAAAAGCCATCATCGAGCCGGCGATAGATGGCATGCACACGACGCAGGCCCTGAAGTGTTTTCAGGTAGACCGTGTCATCGCGCACGGTGAGATCCTGACCTTCCACCAGAGGTAAACCGAGGTAGCGGGCAAGAAATACATGTTCGAAATAGGTTTCGTTAAAACGGCCCGGTGTCAGAAGCACACACAACGCGGTCTCATTTCGCGCCGGAGACATGCTCGCAAGACTGTTCTGGAACCCCTGGAAGAATTCCGCCAGGTTGGTCACTGGCAGGTTGTGGAAGGGCGCGGGGAACGCCCGGGAGATGACCAACCGGTTTTGCAGGGCGTAACCCGCCCCCGAAGGGGCCTGGGTCCTGTCCGCCATCACCCACCAGCCGCCATCCGGCGCCCGCGCCAGATCCACCGCATAAAGGTGAAGGAAGCGGCCACTCACCGGCTGTATGCCCTGGCAGGGCCATTGAAAACCAGCCTGACCGTAAACCAGGGCCGGCGGCATCAAGCCCTCTTTGAGCAACGCCTGATCGCCATACAGATCGCCCAGAACGCTGTCCAGCAGTTCAGCTCGCTGGGCGACCGCTTTCGAGAGCCATTGCCACTCATCCGCGCCCAGAACCAGCGGCAGCAGATCGACTTCCCAGGGCCGGGTATCGCCACGGGGATCTTCGTAGACGTTGTAGGTTACCCCGTCTTCGGCAATCGCGCTGGAAACCGCCTGAGCCCTGAGATTGAGACCGGCGACCGACTCAAGGTTCAACTGTTGCAACAACGGCCGCCAATGGGGCTTTGGCCCGGAACCCAGGGAACCAAGCTCATCAAACCGATCCGGCACCGGATGGTACTGGCGGAGGATGTCCGTTACTGCGCGCTGCTTCGCCACCGTGAATTCGGGCTCCGTTAGTCAATGAGCTGGAAGCATAGCCGCTTTCCAGCCCCCTGAGCCAGTATCAAACGGTAAGTTCACACATGTTATTTGTGATACCGCAAATCCAGGGTGAACGGGAACTCCCGGTGCTCCGGCACCGGCCGCAGGGGTTGCTGGCCTGAGCTGTGTCCCATCCGGAAGAAACGCGCCATACGGCGGCCTTCAGCCTCGAACGAATTCACCGGCAGCGTCTCGAAATTCCGGCCACCGGGATGGGTCACGTGATACTCACACCCGCCCAGACTGCGTTCGTTCCAGGTGTCCACGATATCAAACACCAGCGGCCCATCCACCCCGATGGTCGGGTGCATGCACTGCGACGGCTGCCAGGCCCGGTAACGGACCCCGGCGACCGACTCGCCCACCATGCCGGTAGGCTGAAGTGGCAGAGGCACCTGATTACAGGTGATCTGGTAACGATCCGGCGCAGCACCGCGCACCCTCACCTGCAGACGCTCCAGGGAGGAATCCACATAACGGGCAGTGCCGCCGATTGCACCGTGCTCACCAGTGACGTGCCAGGGCTCCAGGGCCGAGCGCAGCTCAAGGGTGATGCCCTTGACCTTGTAGTCGCCGATCCGGGGGAACCGGAACTCGAAATGGGGCGCGAACCACTCGCTCTCCAGCGGGTAACCACGGGCCTTCATATCGTCGATCACATCTTCGAAATCCTGCCAGACATAGTGAGGCAGCAGGAACCGGTCGTGCAGTTCGGTGCCCCAGCGCACCAGCCCTGGCGGCTTGTAGGGTTGCTCCCAGAAGCGTGCCACCAGCGCGCGCAACAGCAGCTGCTGGGTCAGGCTCATGCGGGCATGGGGCGGCATCTCGAAGGCACGCAGCTCCAGCAAACCGTGACGCCCGCCCGGACCGTCCGGGGAATAGAGCTTGTCGATACAGAACTCGGCCCGGTGGGTGTTGCCGGTGACATCGGTGAGCAGGTCCCGGAGCAAGCGGTCCACCATCCAGGGCGCGATTTTCTTGCCCACCGGGCATAACCGCTCCATCTCCTTGAAGGCCAGCTCCATTTCGAACACGTGGTCATTGCGGGCCTCGTCAATCCTGGGGGCCTGGGAACTGGGGCCAATGAACAGGCCGGAGAACAGGTAGGACAGACTGGGATGGTTGTGCCAGTAGCTGATCAGGCTGCGCAACAGATCCGGGCGCCGCAGGAACGGAGAGTCCTCGGCCTTTTGCGAACCCAGCACAAAATGGTTACCGCCACCGGTACCGGTATGACGGCCGTCCATCATGAACTTCTCAGACGTAAGCCGGCATTCGTAGGCGTCTGCATAGAGCGTCTCGGTCTGCTCTACCAATTCGTCCCAGGTCTTGACCGGCTGCACATTCACTTCGATCACCCCCGGATCCGGCGTAATCCGGAAATGACTCAACCGTGGGTCGGAAGCTGGCTCATAGCCTTCCAGCAAGACCGGTTGTTTGAGCTCTGCGGCGGTTTTCTCGATGGCAGAGACCAGCACAAGATAGGGTTCCAGCTCCGCCAGCGGCGGCATGAAAACGCGAAGGATGCCCTCCCGGGGCTCAACACACAGGGCCGTGCGGACAATCTCGGGGGCCGACTTGCCTTTTGCCGGCGGCTTCCGCTCAGAGGACGGCTGGCCAGACTGGCTTCGGCTGTTCCATTGACGGATCTGCTCACTGGCGGGCAACGGACCACGGGGGGCAAACGGGTCCTGCTCGTGTATCCAGGGGTAATCCGCTTCTTCCACCCAGGGCTGGCTGTCCAGCGGCAGTCGGTGGCCCATGGGTGAGCCGCCCGGAATCAGATAGCAGCGCTCGCTGCGCAGGAACCAGGGTCCGGTCTCCCAGGCCTTCTCCTTTTCGGAAACACGCAGTGGCAGCACGTAGCCGACGGGCTTATCCAGCCCCCGGCTGAAAATTTGCTGAAGCTGCTTCCGTTCCAGGGCATTGTCGAGCCTGGCATCGAAGGGATCGACGTTGACCGGCAGCCGTCGTTCCCGCCACAGGTAATAAAAGGCATCCTCGAACCCAGGGAACAGGTGCTTTTCATCGACACCCAGTTCCCTCGCCAGGGCCCCCAAAAACCGGTGAGCATCTTCCGGGCTTGCCTTACCTTCAGTACGCTCGTCCGCCAGCCACCGTTCATCCTGCCAGATTGGTTCACCATCCTTGCGCCAGAAACAGTTCAGGGACCACCGTGGCAGCGGCTCGCCCGGGTACCACTTGCCCTGGCCAAAGTGCACCAGCCCACCGGCTCCATACCGGTCCCGCATCCGATGGTAGAGCTCGATGGCCTTTTTCCGCTTGGTGGGGCCCATGGCCTCGGTGTTCCACTCCGGCTCATCACGGTCGTGATTGGCCACGAAGGTGGGTTCACCGCCCTGGGTCAAGCGCACATCCAGCTCGGTCAGGCGTTCGTCCACCTCATGCCCCAGATCCACAATGCGTTGCCACTGCTCCTCGGTGTAGGGTTTGGTCACCCGCGGCGCCTCCCAGATGCGCTGGACGCCCATCTGATGCTCGAACTCTACGTCACATTCCTCCACCATGCCGGTGATGGGAGCCGCAGAGGACGGATCAGGGCTACAGGCCAGGGGAATATGCCCTTCTCCGGCAAACAGACCGGAGGTGGGGTCCAGCCCCACCCAACCCGCGCCAGGCAGAAAGACCTCGCACCAGGCGTGCAGATCGGTGAAGTCTTCCTCGGTGCCCGAGGGTCCGTCCAGGGCTTTCTGGTCCGCCTTGAGCTGAATCAGGTAGCCGGAGACGAACCGCGCTGCCAGGCCGAGGTGCCGAAGCGTCTGAACCAGCAACCAGGTCGAATCCCGACAGGATCCAGACCCTTTTTTCAGGGTCTCTTCCGGCGTCTGGACACCCGGCTCCATCCGGATCAGATAATCGATCCGATCAGCAACACGCTGATTCACACCCACCAGAAAATCGACACTGGGGGTTTCCTTGCGGTCTATAGCGGCCATCCACTTCCGGAATTCCGGTGTTTCCGGCAGTTTCTGCAAGTAAGGCGCCAGCTCCGCCGTCTGCCATTCCTCATAGTCGAAGGGAATGGTCTCCGCCCGGGGTTCCAGAAAGAAATCGAACGGGTTGATCACGGCCATCTCGGCAACCAGGTCCACCGTGATCTTCAACTCGTCAGTTTTTTCCGGAAACACCAGCCGGGCCAGATAGTTGGCCTGCGGGTCCTGTTGCCAGTTCAGGAAGTAACCTTCGGGCTCAACCCTCAGCGAGTAACTGAGAATACGGGTTCGCGCATGTGGACAGGGTCGCAAACGAACAATCTGAGGGCCCAGGGTGATCGGGCGCTCGTAGCGATAATGGGTGGTATGACTCAGGGCAACGTGAATCGACATGGAACCTATCTCGCACGGGAATAGTGTTGGGAGTTTCAGACTGTCTCGTAGACAGGAAACCAGGTCTCTGCAATGTCGTCGTGAAGCTCACCGATCTCCAGCTGCAGGTTCTCCAGAAACAGGATCACATCCTCCTTGCGGATTAACGCATCCACGTCGCCTTCACGGGTATGACGGACTGCCTGCAGTGCCGTGCGCAGCGGAATTTCGTTCCTGGGCAGGCGACTGAGGGCACCGGCCACTTCGCTGAGACTGTGCAGCACCGAGCGCGGGAAGGGTTCGTTCTGCAACAGGAAGCGAATCACCAGAGGCCCACTGACCTTGCGTCGCACGTTGTGACGGTACATCTGGAAGGCACTCTGGTAGCGCAGAACGCTGGTCCACAAGAGCCCGCCGTAGGTTTCGGTGCCATCCCAGCCATCGAGGAACTGTAAGGCACCCACCTCAATCTGTCGCGTGGCCATGTCTGCCCGCTCAAGGTTGCGCCCGACCCGGATGAAGTCGTAGCCCTCGTCATGACTCATACACCCAGCCAGCAGGCCGTTGAGCATCTGGCAGCGGCCAACGATTTCGTTCAGGAATTCGTATCTCGCCCGTTTACCTATCCCCTGATCCATGTGCTCCTGGATGTATCGATAAAGCTCATTGATGACTTCCCAGGCGTCGGTCGGCACCTGATCCCGTGTGGTACGCACATTCTCCCGGGCGGCCTTGATGCAGGAAGCAATGGAACTCGGGTTGTAGCTGTCTGCCATCAGAAACTTCACACAATTGCGCTCATCTGCTTTCTGATGGTGCTGATCGAACAGGGCTTCCATGCCGGTAACCGCTACCAGGCTCTTCCAGGACAGCTGGGTTTCCCGCGGCATATCCAGCGCCAGGGAATTGAAAGCCATGATCATCCGGGCGCTGTTCTCGGCCCGTTCAAGGTATCGGGCCATCCAGTACAGTCTTTCCGCTACACGTGACAGCACATCAATTCTCCTCGTCCACGATCCAGGTATCCTTGCTTCCACCGCCCTGGGAAGAATTCACCACCAGGGAGCCCTTGCGCATCGCCACCCGCGTGAGCCCGCCGGCGGTAACGTAGGTTCGCACGCCCTGCAGCACGAAAGGCCGCAGATCCAGGTGCCTCGGCGCCAAACCCTCGTCGCACAGCGTGGGAGCGACCGACAGACTCAACGTGGGCTGGGCGATGTAGTTGCGTGGGTTCTTCTTGATCAGACGGGCAAATTCGGTGCGCTGCTTCTTGGTGGAATGCGGCCCCACCAGCATGCCGTAACCACCAGACTCGTTCGCCGGTTTGACCACCAGCTCGTCCAGGTGCTCGAGCACATACTCCTGGTCCTGTTTGTTCACGCACATATAGGTGGGCACGTTGGGGATGATCGGCTCCTCATCGAGGTAATAGCGGATCATGTCTGGCACAAAGGCGTAGATCACCTTGTCATCAGCCACACCGGCACCGGGCGCGTTGGCCAGGCCAACCTTGCCATTGCGCCAGGCTCGCATCAGGCCCGGCACGCCCAGGGTAGAGTCTGCCCGAAAGACTTCCGGGTCCAGAAAGTCGTCATCAATGCGCCGGTAGATCACGTCCACGCGCTCCAGGCCCTCTACTGTGCGCATGTACACGCAATCGTCTTCACCAACGACCAGATCAGCCCCCTCCACCAGCTCGGCCCCCATGCGCTGCGCCAGGAACGAGTGCTCGAAATAGGCCGAATTGAAAATCCCCGGGGTGAGTACCGCAATTCTTGGATGATCCTGGGGCCTTGGAGAAATCGACGCCAACATGTCGAACAGCTGGTTGGTGTAGTCATCCACCGGCAGGATACTGTTGTTGTCGAACAGTTCCGGGAACACCCGCTTGGTCAGTTGGCGATTTTCCAGCATGTAGGAAACACCGGAAGGAACCCGCAGGTTGTCCTCAAGAACATATACCTTTCCGTCCTTGTCTCTCACCAGATCCGATCCGCAGATGTGGGCCCAGACCCCCAGTGGCGGCGTAAAACCACGGCACTGCTCGCGGAAGTTCTTGGAGTTGGCGAACACGTACTTGGGAATGACCTTGTCTTTGACGATATTCTGGTCGTTGTAGATATCGTTAATGAACATGTTGAGGGCCGTCAGGCGCTGGGCCAGCCCTTGTTCAATGTTTTCCCACTCCCGGAGCGAGATCACCCGGGGAATGATATCGAAAGGCCAGGCCCGGTCGATATTCTCGCCCTCGCTGTAGATGGTGAAACTGATCCCCATCTCCAGTATCGCCAGTTCGGCAGCCTGCTGGCGCGCCTGGATCTCCTCGGACCCGAGATTGCCCAGGTAGTCGGTAATCGCCGTCGCGGCTCGTCTGGACTTCCCTTTGGCAGCGATCAGCTCATCGTAGAAGTCGTTGGGATCGTAGTTTTTCCAGTCAATCGCTTTGTTCTTTTTCATTCGGGATCCTTTCATTAACGTCCGTGAGCGATCTGGTGCACCAGACGGAGCTTCTCCACCACCGCAGGCGCCAGCACAAAGGGGTAGGCGTCGTCGTGCCCCATGCTTCGGTTCAGGCTGTTGAGCGCAAGCGTCAAAGGCAACCAATGCCTGATCAGCGCATCGAAATCGCCTGCCAGGTAGGGATCAAACGCCGGACCAGGTTCGTTGCTT
This sequence comes from Marinobacter sp. C1S70, assembly GCF_000475355.1. NCBI lineage: Bacteria > Pseudomonadati > Pseudomonadota > Gammaproteobacteria > Pseudomonadales > Marinobacteraceae > Marinobacter > Marinobacter sp. C1S70. The sequence goes on from NZ_AXBW01000039.1 coordinate 34,422, forward strand.
GTTGTCGGGCTCTGTTGGGCGTGTAGCCGCAGGCCAAACTGCCAGGCCGTTTCCAATGCATCCACCATATGCAGATAGTGTGCCCAGGTCTCTGCCCAGTCCTCCCAGGCATGGCTGCCGGCATAGGCGCTGATGTATCGGCTTTGCCAGTCAGATGGCGGGCCGTATTGGTAATGCTGGTCCAGCGCTTGCCTGTAGTCTCTGGTCTCATCACCAAAAAGGTCCCGGAATTTGCCCAGCCACGGGCTACTCCGGACAAGCAGATCCCAGTAATAGTGTCCGGACTCATGGCGAAAATGCCCTAAAACAGTGCGATACGGCTCGGCCATCTGGTTGCGCATCCGCTCGCGTTCCACCGGGTCTGCTTCGGCGATGTTGATGGTAATGACGCCATTGGCATGGCCTGTCGTTACTTTTTTACGCTCGTCAAACATAGCCGGCTGATCGGCCAGAAAATCGAATGCCAGCCCAAGCTGATCTTCGTTCCGGGGTTCGCACGGGAGTCCCAGGCGCAAGACGGAATACACAAGCCGCCGTTTCTCTTTTTCGAGGCGACGCCAGAGATCATTGTTCTTCTCGATGCTGAGATCCGGAATGGTGCGATTGAGGCGACAGGCAACACAGAAGGTATGCGGATCGGTTTTGGGGATCAGCCAGTTACAGGCTCGCTGATTCTGATAGTTGTCACACAACCGGTAGAGATCACCACGTGCGACCGTCGCCCAGGTGTTATCGCCTTCCGGCTCGATCGCCAGCAAATCCATGACATCCGGGGCAAAGCCCAGGTCAGCTCCGCAATGGGTACAGCGACTGTTTTCAAAGTAAAGCAGGTTGGCACATCGACCGCAGTGGAACAGCTTCATTGGAAGGCATCCTTGGCCAATACCGGGAAAAGCACGCCTTCAAGTATTGGCCATCCACGCCAAAACGCAAAACTGCCGTTAAGCAATACCAACCTTCGGAGCGACAACTCTTGCCGTCGGCATCCTGTTCTTTGGTGCAGCGATAAGTGCGGGGATCAACATGGGGGAAGGGTTTTCAGATCACCCATCAGGAAAAAGCCCCCGGAGGTCGGGGGCTTCAAGGCGGGACTTACTTGACCTTGGGGTCCAGCTCGCCAGCCGCATAACGTTCGAACATCTGTTCGAGGTTCAGCGGCTTGATCTTGCTGGCCTGGCCGGCGCAGCCGAAGGCTTCGTAGCGGGCGACACAAATGTCGGTCATGGCAACCATGGTGGCCTTGAGGAATTTGCGCGGGTCAAATTCCGCCGGGTTCTGGGCCATGAAGCGACGAACGGCGCCGGTAGAGGCCAGACGCAGGTCGGTGTCGATGTTGACCTTACGCACACCGTGCTTGATACCTTCGACGATTTCTTCCACCGGTACACCGTAGGTTTCCGGGATCTCGCCGCCGAATTCGTTGATCACTTTCAGCCACTCCTGAGGTACGGAGCTGGAGCCGTGCATGACCAGGTGGGTGTCCGGGATGCGGGCGTGGATCGCTTTGATCTGGTCGATGGCCAGGATGTCACCTGTAGGCGGACGGGTGAACTTGTAGGCGCCGTGGCTGGTGCCGATGGCGATAGCCAGTGCGTCGACCTGGGTTTTCTGCACGAAGTCAGCGGCTTCTTCGGGATCGGTCAGCATCTGGCTGTGGTCCAGGGTGCCTTCGGCGCCAATGCCGTCTTCTTCACCGGCCTGGCCGGTTTCGAGGGAGCCCAGGCAGCCCAGCTCACCTTCTACGGAGACACCACAGGCGTGGGCCATTTCAACGGTGCGACGGGTCACGTCGACGTTGTATTCGTAGCTGGTCGGGGTTTTGCCGTCTTCACCCAGGGAGCCATCCATCATCACGGAGCTGAAGCCAAGCTGGATGGAGCGCTGGCATACGGCCGGGCTGGTGCCGTGGTCCTGGTGCATAACCACGGGGATGTGCGGCCATTCTTCGATGGCGGCCAGGATCAGGTGGCGCAGGAAAGGCGCACCGGCGTATTTGCGGGCACCGGCGGAGGCCTGGACAATGACCGGGGAGTCGGTTTTGTCGGCGGCTTCCATGATGGCGCGCATTTGTTCGAGATTGTTTACGTTAAAGGCTGGCACACCGTAACCATGCTCGGCGGCGTGGTCCAGAAGTTGCCGCAGCGAAATCAGGGCCATGGGTTGTCTCCTTCGTTGACGTTTTGAGGTTTGAATTCTGTTCGTTTCAGGCTTTTGAGTCTGCTGCGGAGGGTGGGGTAGGTCTTTCGCGGAACCGCTACGAGCACATCCATGTGCGCTTCTCTCCGGCCATCCATGGCCTCCGAAATTCCGCGAAAGACCTACCCCACCCTCCTTGCGATTCTGGCCCTGTGCGGGTTTCTCTCAGAATCGCTTTGTTGATTACGCTCCGCGCTCTTCCAGAACGGCTACTGCCGGCAGGGTTTTGCCTTCCACGAATTCGAGGAACGCGCCGCCGCCGGTGGAGATGTAGGAAATCTTGTCAGCTACGCCGTATTTGTCAACGGCTGCGACGGTGTCGCCGCCGCCGGCCAGGGAGAAGGCGTCGCTTTCGGCGATGGCCTGGGCGAGTGCTTTGGTGCCGTTGCCGAACTGGTCGAATTCGAATACGCCAACCGGGCCGTTCCACAGGATGGTTTTGGCGTTTTTCAGCAGTTCAGCAAACTGGCCGGCGGTTTCCGGGCCTACGTCGAGGATCATGTCGTCGGCGCTGACGTCGGAGATGTTTTTCACGGTGGCGGTGGCGGTTTCGGCGAATTCGCTGGCGACCACTACGTCTACCGGCAGCGGGATTTCTACGCGGCTGGCGATGTCTTTGGCGGTGTCGACCAGGTCGTGTTCGCACAGGGACTTGCCTACCGGGTGGCCGGCTGCGGCCAGGAAGGTGTTGGCGATGCCGCCGCCGACGATGATCTGGTCACACACTTTTTCCAGGGCGTTGAGGACGTCCAGTTTGGTGGAGACTTTGGAGCCGCCAACGATGGCCACCACTGGCTTGGCCGGGTTGTCGAGGGCCTTGCCGAGGGCGTCGAGTTCGGCTGCCAGCAGAGGGCCGGCGCAGGCTTCGGGAGCGAACTTCGCCACACCGTGGGTGGAGGCCTGGGCGCGGTGGGCGGTGCCGAAGGCGTCCATCACGTAGACATCGCACAGGGCGGCGTATTGCTTGGCGAGGTCTTCGTTGTCTTTCTTTTCGCCCTTATTGAAGCGAACGTTTTCGAACAGTACGACTTCGCCGTCGGCCACTTCAACGCCGTCCAGGTAATCCTTGATCAGGCGGACTTCCTGGCCCAGCAGGGCGCCCAGGTGTTCGGCAACCGGTTTCATGGAGGAGGCTTCGTCGTACACGCCTTCTTCCGGGCGGCCCAGGTGGGACATCAACATGACTTTGGCACCGGCGTCTTTGGCGGCCTTGATGGTGGGCAGCGAGGCGCGGATGCGGGCGTCACTGGATACTTTGCCGTCTTTGACCGGGACGTTCAGGTCTTCACGAATCAGAACCCGCTTGCCGGCGAGGTTCAGGTCAGTCATTTTCTTGATGGCCATAATCAGGTTCCGTAGTTATGGGTTCAAAGGTGCAAATTCTAAGCCTAAGGCTGGAGCCTGACTCCCTTCGGGATCAGCCCCCACAATATTCTTCAGGTTTTGCTCAACCAGGTTCTGCTGACATCCAGCATGCGATTGGCAAAGCCCCACTCGTTGTCAAACCAGCACAACACTTTCACCATGGTGCCGCCGGTGACTCGGGTCTGCCCGCCATCGACCACGCCGGAATGGAAATCATGGTTGAAGTCAGAACTGGCCAGCAGTTCATCGGTATAGCCGAGGATACCCTTCAATGAGCCAGCGGATGCACCGCACAGCAACTGATTCACTGTGGCTATGTCGGTCGGCTCACGCACGTTAACCACCATGTCTATAGCAGAGACATTCAGCGTTGGCACGCGCATGGCAACCGAGCTGAAACGGCCTTCCATATGAGGCAACAAACGCTCGATACCGCGGGCCAGGCCAGTGTCCACGGGCACAATATTGTGCAGGGCACTTCGGGTACGGCGCAGGTCCTGATGGTGGTAGGCATCGATGACCGGCTGGTCGTTCATGGCGGCGTGAATCGTCGTGGTGCTGCCCTGCTCTACGCCAAAGGCATCGTCCAGGACCTTGATGACCGGTACCAGGCAGTTGGTGGTGCAGGAGCCGGCAGCTACGATCACGTCCTGACCGTTCAGGTCCCCGTCGTTAATGCCGAAGACCACCGTGCGGTCGACATCCGGATCGCCCGGCTGGGAAAACAGCAGGCGCTGGGCACCGGCTTCAATATGCTTTTCCGCCGTGGCCCGGTCAGAATAGGCGCCGGAGCATTCCAGCACCAGATCCACATCCAGCAGTCGCCAGGGCAGTTCCTCGGGTTCAGGATGACGCAATACGCGGATGCGGTCGCCGTTCACAACCAGGTTATCGCCATCCACGGCCACCTCACCGTGAAACCGCCCGTGGGTGGAGTCGTATTTGGTGAGGTGGGCTATGGTGTCGATATCCGACAACTCGTTGATCGCGACCACCTGCAGATGGTCGCGATAGCCGTTTTCATAAAGGGCCCGCAACACGCACTGGCCGATGCGGCCGTACCCGTTGATGGCAATTCGAAACGGCGTTGCGTTGGTCATCAGGCGTCCAGCAGTTCGTCAGCCACTTCCAGGATGTTGTCGACAGTAAAGCCGAACTCCTTGAACAACTCACCGGCCGGCGCAGATTCACCAAAGGTGGTCATGCCAACGATGCGACCGTCCAGGCCCACGTACTTGTACCAGTAGTCCGCAATGCTCGCTTCAATGGCGACGCGGTTGGTGACTTCCAGCGGCAGCACCTGCTGCTTGTACTCGGCGCTCTGGGCATCGAATACGTCGGTAGACGGCATGGATACAACACGCACCGCTTTACCCTGCTCTCGCAGCTTGGCTGCAGCCTCCTGGGCCAGGCCCACTTCACCGCCAGTGGCGATCAGGATCAGCTCCGGCGTGCCTTCGCTGTCCGACAGGACATAACCACCCTTGGCCACATTCGCCAGCTGTTCGGCATCACGCTGCTGGTGCGGCAGTCCCTGACGGGAGAAGACCATGGCCGTCGGGCCATCCTTGCGCTCCAGGGCCGCTTTCCAGGCCACCGCAGACTCCACGGTGTCGGCCGGGCGCCAGGTGCTCATGTTCGGGGTGGTGCGCAGGCTGGCCAGCTGTTCGATAGGCTGGTGGGTCGGGCCATCTTCACCCAGACCGATGGAATCGTGGGTAAAGACAAAGATCGAGCGCTGCTTCATCAGTGCGGCCATGCGCACGGCATTACGGCAGTATTCCATGAAGATCAGGAAGGTGGCGCCGTAGGGCACGAAGCCGCCGTGCAAAGCGATACCGTTCATGATGGCCGCCATGCCGAATTCGCGCACACCGTAATAGATGTAGTTGCCGGAGGCGTCTTCCTTGGTCACGCCTTTACAGCCTGACCAGATAGTCAGGTTGGAACCGGCCAGGTCGGCAGAGCCACCCATCAGTTCCGGCAGTAGCGGGCCGTAGGCGTTCAGGGAATTCTGGGACGCCTTACGGGAGGCAACGGTCTCGCCCTTGTCCTGGCATTCCTGGATATAGGCCTGGGCTTTTTCGGCGAAGTCTGCCGGCAGGTCACCCGCCATGCGGCGTTTGAACTCGGCGGCCAGTTCCGGCTCGGCCTTCTCATAGGCCGCAAATTTCTCTTCCCAGGCACTCTGTGCAGCCTGGCCTTTTTCTTTGGCATCCCACGCGGCGTAGATCTCGGACGGCACCTCGAACGGGCCGTGCTGCCAGCCCAGGGCTTCGCGGGTCAGAGCGATTTCATCGTCACCCAGCGGGGCACCGTGACACTCTTCCTTGCCCTGCTTGTTGGGGGAACCGAAGCCGATAATGGTCTTGCAGCAAATAATGGTGGGCTGTGCGGTGTTGGCACGGGCAGCTTCAATGGCCGCACGGATGGCATCGGAATCGTGACCATCAACATTTGGGATAACCTGCCAGCCGTAGGACTCGAAACGCTTGGGCGTGTCGTCGGTGAACCAGCCCTCTACTTCTCCATCAATGGAGATGCCGTTGTCATCATAGAAGAACACCAGTTTACCCAGGCCCAGGGTGCCGGCCAGAGAGGCGACTTCGTGGGAGATACCTTCCATCAGGCAGCCGTCGCCCAGGAACGCATAGGTGTAGTGGTCAACAATGTCGTGGCCCGGACGGTTGAACTGAGCAGCCAGTGCCTTCTCTGCGAGCGCGAAGCCAACAGCATTGGCGATGCCCTGCCCCAGCGGGCCGGTGGTGGTCTCGATGCCCGGGGTATAACCGAATTCCGGATGGCCCGGTGTTTTGGAGTGCAGCTGACGGAAGTTCTTCAGGTCATCAATGCTGACGTCGTACCCGCTCAGGTGCAGCAGGGAATACTGCAGCATGGAGCCATGGCCGTTAGACAGCACGAAGCGGTCACGGTTGGCCCAATGCGGGTTGGCCGGGTTGTGGCTGAGGTAATCGTTCCACAGCACCTCGGCGATATCCGCCATACCCATGGGCGCACCCGGGTGGCCGGATTTGGCTTTCTGAACCGCATCCATGCTCAGCGCGCGAATGGCGTTGGCGAGATCTTTACGGGACGGCATTGACAATTCTCCAGTGTTTTTCAGGAAAAGACTTCAAGCTGCAAATACTGCTCAAAAAGAAGGCGCGTATTTTCGCCGATTAGGGTATGCCGGGGCAAATCCATATGTAGTGGTTTTCCGATGAAGCCGGCACAAAATCACCAAACCGACTGATTTCACAGAACTCATAAATCTATATCAAAAAATTTTGATATGGCTATTGATCGACCAACCGAACGCCCCTACACTTGCCAACCATGACCTCACTCAATGCACATGCGAACGAATTGTCCTCTGTGGACGTACTGGCCCCGATCTTCAAGGCGAGCGGCGACCCCCTGCGCCTGGAAATCCTGCGGGTGCTGCGGCGGGACACCTTCGGTGTGCTGGAGCTGAGCCAGATGTTCGACATGCGCCAGTCCGGCATGAGCCATCACCTGAAAGTGATGCACAAGGCCGGCTTGCTGGAGCCCCAGCGGGAAGGCAATGCCATTTTCTATCGTCGCCCGCTGAATCTGGACAGTGACAAACTGGCCGACCAGGCGATCCGCCAAATTTTCGAAACCGTCGACAGGGTTGCCCTGCCCCGGCACCTTAATGAAAAGATTGAAGCCATACGAGAGCAGCGGGCGGGACAGTCCCAGGCCTTTTTCTCCCGGCACTCCGAACAATTCCGGGAACAGCAGGAGCTGATTGCTGCCTTTGACCTGTATGCCGAGCCTACCGCGGAACTTATTCGCAAGCGTGCAGCGAGGCAGTCATGGCAGAGCGTTCTGGAAATCGGACCGGGTGAAGGCGGGTTCCTGCCGGTACTGTCGGAGCTGTTCCAGCATGTGGTTGGCCTGGACAACAGCAAAGACATGCTTGCCAAGGCGACGCGCACCTGCATAGAGGAACACCTGAACAACGTCGACCTGATCGAAGGCGTGACCGACACCCTGCTGGCGCGGGGCGACGCCTTTGACCTGATTGTAGCCAACATGGTGCTGCATCATGTGCCCAGCCCCGCGGACATTTTTCTGGACGCCGCAGCCCTGATGAACAGTGGCGGTTGTCTGGTCGTCAGTGATCTGTGCAGTCACGACCAGGACTGGGCCAAAGAAAACTGCGGCGACCTGTGGCTGGGCTTCGAGCCGGAAGAACTGACTTCCTGGGCGGCAGACGCCGGGCTGACCGCTGGCGAACAGCTGTTTATAGGCCTGCGCAACGGGTTCCAGGTACAGGTAAGAGAATTCTGGAAGAGTACAGAAGCGGCGTAACCAGTCGCCGCCACAGGAATATCAAAAACTTTTGATATGGGTGTAGGTAGTTTTACGTATGCCCTAACAACAACCAAGGCAGCCGGTAGGTCGAACAGGACGGAGCCGGTACGAATTTGCAATCGCTCAAGAGGAGCACACCTATGTCTGACTACAACATCTTCACCTCCGAATCGGTCTCCGAAGGCCATCCGGACAAACTGGCCGACCAGATTTCCGATGCGGTACTGGACGCCATCCTGACCGACGATCCGCACGCGCGCGTGGCCTGCGAAACCATGGTCAAGACCGGCGTGGCCATCGTCGGCGGTGAAATCACCACCAGCGCCTGGGTCGATCTGGAAGACCTGGTACGCGGTGTGATCAAAGACATCGGCTACACCTCCTCGGAAGTAGGCTACGACGGCGACACCTGTGGTGTGATCAACATCATCGGCAAACAGTCCGTCGACATCGCCCAGGGCGTTGACCGCCAGAAGCCGGAAGACCAGGGCGCAGGCGACCAGGGACTGATGTTCGGCTACGCCAGCAACGAAACCGACGTGCTGATGCCGGCGCCGATCACCTTCTCCCACCGCCTGGTTCAGCGCCAGGCCGAAGCCCGCAAGAGCGGCCTGCTGCCGTGGCTGCGTCCAGACGCCAAGAGCCAGGTCACCTGCCGCTACGAGAACGGCAAGGTTGTGGGTATCGATGCTGTGGTTCTGTCTACCCAGCACGACCCCGACGTCACCCAGGCCGACCTGAAAGAAGCCGTGATGGAGCTGATCGTCAAGCACACCTTGCCGGCTGAACTGCTGCACAAAGACACCCAGTTCCACATCAACCCGACCGGCAAGTTTGTGATCGGTGGCCCGGTGGGTGACTGTGGCCTGACTGGCCGCAAAATCATCGTAGACACCTACGGCGGCATGGCCCGTCACGGTGGTGGCGCCTTCTCCGGTAAAGACCCCTCAAAGGTCGACCGTTCCGCCGCCTACGCCGGCCGTTACGTCGCCAAGAACATCGTCGCCGCCGGCCTGGCCGAGAAATGCGAGATCCAGGTGTCCTACGCCATCGGTGTAGCCCAGCCGACCTCCATTTCCCTGAACACCTTCGGCACCGGCAAGATCAGCGATGACAAGATCATCGACCTGGTACGCGCGAACTTCGACCTGCGCCCGTACGCGATCACCAACATGCTCGACCTGCTGCACCCGATGTACCGGTCCACCGCAGCCTACGGCCACTTCGGCCGTGACCCGTACGAGATGACCGTCGGCGGCAAGACCTTCACCGCGTTCCCGTGGGAGAAAACTGACCGTGCGGCCGCCCTGAAAGACGCTGCAGGCATCTGAACAGACCATTCCGGATAAATGGGCGTATTCCACTCCAACGAATACGCCCAAACCAAACTGACAGGAGAACACCATGAGCACTCCGGCCGAAAAACTGAACGACTTCCAGGACTACAAAGTCCGCGACATCACCCTCGCCGACTGGGGACGCAAGGAAATCAAGATCGCCGAAGGCGAAATGCCCGCCCTGATGAAACTGCGCGAAAAGTACAAAGCCGAGCAGCCGCTGAAAGGCGCCAACATCATGGGCTGCATCCACATGACCATCCAGACCGCCGTGCTGATCGAAACCCTGGTGGAGCTGGGCGCTAACGTTCGCTGGTCATCGTGCAACATCTTCTCCACCCAGGATCAGGCTGCAGCCGCCATCGCGGCGCAAGGCATTCCCGTGTTTGCCTGGAAAGGTGAGACAGACGAAGAGTACGAATGGTGCCTGCACAAAACCGTCGGTGCGGACGTAGACGGCTGGGAGCCGAACATGATCCTGGACGACGGCGGCGACCTGACCGAGCTGCTGCACAAGGAATACCCACAGGTAATTGCCAAGTGCCACGGCGTAACCGAAGAAACCACCACCGGCGTACACCGCCTGCAGGAAATGCTGCGTGACGGCACCCTGAAGATCCCGGCGATTAACGTCAACGACTCGGTGACCAAGTCCAAGAACGACAACAAGTACGGTTGTCGTCACAGCCTGAATGATGCCATCAAGCGTGCCACCGACCACCTGCTGTCTGGCAAAAAGGCCCTGGTCATCGGCTACGGCGACGTGGGCAAGGGTTCCGCTCTGTCCCTGCGTCAGGAAGGCATGATCGTCAAAGTCACCGAAGCCGATCCGATCTGTGCCATGCAGGCGTGCATGGACGGTTTTGAAGTCGTGTCTCCGTACATTGACGGCGTGAACACCGGTAACGAGCAGGGCATCAACAAGGATCTGCTGGCCAACACCGACCTGCTGGTAACCACCACCGGTAACGTCAACGTGTGTGACGCCAACATGTTGAAAGCGCTGAAGAGCGGTGCCGTGGTGTGCAACATCGGCCACTTCGACAACGAGATCGACACCGCCTACATGCGCAAAAACTGGGAGTGGGACGAGGTCAAGCCGCAGGTGCACGTGATCTACCGCGACAAGGCCAGCAACGACCACCTGATCCTGCTGTCCGAAGGCCGTCTGGTAAACCTTGGCAACGCCACAGGTCACCCGTCCCGCATCATGGATGGCTCCTTTGCCAACCAGGTGCTGGCGCAGATGTACCTGTTCGAGCGCAAGTTTGCCGACCTGCCGGAAGATTCCAAGGCCAAGGGCGTTTACGTCCAGGTTCTGCCCAAGCAGCTGGACGAGGAAGTGGCCCGCGCCATGGTGGAAGGTTTTGGTGGCGTGATCACCAAGATGACTCCGGACCAGGCGAAATACATCGGTGTACCGGTCGAAGGCCCGTACAAGCCGGAAAGCTACAGGTACTAATCGGAAACGAACATGGAATCCCAGAAGCAATTCAAACGCCGCTTCAGTTTCGAGTTTTTCCCGCCCAAGACCGATCAGGGCAAGGAGAAGCTGCAAGCGGTTCGTAACCAGCTGGCCGAGGTGAACCCGGACTTCTTCTCGGTCACCTTCGGAGCGGGCGGTTCCACCCGGGACCGCACCATCGAGACGGTGCTGAACCTGCACCAGCAGGGCATCTCCACGGCACCGCACCTGTCCTGCGTGGGCGGTACCCGTGAGGAAATCGGCGAGCTGCTGGATGTGTATAAAGAGAACGGCATCAACCGGATCGTTGCCCTGCGCGGCGATATGCCATCGGGCATGGGCGCTTCCGGTGAACTGCGTTACGCCAATGAACTGGTGGAATTCATACGGCAGCACAGCGGCGATCACTTCAATCTGGAAGTGGCCGCTTACCCGGAGTTTCACCCTCAGGCCCGCAACGCCGAGGAAGATCTGAAGAACTTCGCGCGAAAGGTACAGGCCGGTGCCAACAGCGCCATCACCCAGTACTTCTTTAATGCCGACAGTTACTTCTACTTCATCGACCGTCTGGAGCAGATGGGCGTCACCATTCCGGTGGTGCCGGGCATCATGCCCATCGTCAACTTCTCCAGCCTGGTGCGGTTCTCGGACATGTGCGGCGCGGAGATCCCGCGCTGGATCCGCAAGCAGCTGGAAGCCTACGGTGACGACACTGACAGCATCCGCAAGTTCGGTGAAGAAGTGGTCACTGACATGTGTGAAAAACTGCTGAAGGCCGGCGCTCCAGGGTTGCACTTCTATACCCTGAACCAGGCTGAACCCAGCCTTTCCATCTGGAAGAACCTGGGTATCAGCGACCGGGAGAAAATCGCGTTCTGACACGCCTTCCCAGCCGGTAAAGAGAGGGGCTCCGGCCCCTCTTTCCTTTCATAACCGCCTGATTTCCTGCAAATCCTGTCTCCATAGTCTAGACTGTATCTGATGCATCCCCATCAACGCTCCCTGTGATGCACGGTCACAAAGAGTGCTTTCACAGACTGCCTTACCGGGCAGACGGGGCATAAAAAAACAGAAAGGAGAAAGCATGAGCACGAAATGGCTGAAAACACTGGGTGCTGGTATGGCACTGTCTGTAGCCGCAACCTCAGTCAGCGCAGAGACCCTGCGCGTGGTTACCGACCCAAGCTTCGTCCCGTTTGAAATGATGGATCAGGAAACCGGAGAAATGATCGGTTTCGATATGGAGATCATTGCCGAAGTCGCCGAACGTGCAGGCTTTGATTACGACCTCAACACCATGGATTTCAACGGCATTATCCCGGCCCTGCAAACCGGCAACGTGGATATTGCCATCGCCGGCATCACCATTACCGATGAGCGCGAGGAAATCGTCGATTTCTCCGATCCTTACTACGATTCCGGTCTGCGCATCCTGGTGAGCCAGAACAACGGCGACGTTGATGAAATGTCGGACCTGGAAGGCATGAAAGTCGGCACCAAGATTGGCAGCACCAGCTATGACTTCCTGATGAAAAGCCTGGACGACAACGACGGTGTAACGCCGTACCCCGGCAGCTCGGACATGTACATGGCGCTAATGTCCGGTGCCGTTGATGCGGTTTTCTACGATGCCCCAAATGTTGGCTACTTCGCCAGCACCCGCGGCAAAGGCAAGGTCAAGACCGTAGGCCCCCTGTATGAAGGCCAGCAGTACGGTATTGCCCTGAAAAACGGCAGTAAATGGGTCGGCCCGGTTAACGAGGCCCTGGCAGAAATCAAGGAAGACGGCACCTACAAGACCATTTATGAAAAATGGTTCGGCCCCATGCCTGAAGACAAGTAACCCGCCACTCGAACCGGCCGGGGCACACAATGCCCTGGCCGATTCCTCCCAACCCAACGGAGAAACACACTGTGGAATTCCAGTTTCAGTTTGACTGGCAGGCGGCCATCAATTCCATTCCCTACCTGGCCAAGGGTATTCCCTACACCCTGATGATTTCCTTCGGTGGCCTGGCCATCGGTTTTGTTCTGGGCATCGTGTTCGGCCTGCTCAGCATCAACAAGAATTGGTTCTTGCGCTGGCCCGCCACTGCCTACATCGAGATTTTCCGCGGCACCCCCATCCTGGTACAGGTGCTGTTTATCTTCTACGGCCTGCCCGACCTGGTTGGCGGCCCGATCGACCCGCTGACAGCCGGTATTGCCGCGATCGCCCTTAACTCCGGTGCCTATATCTCCGAAGTGGTCCGTGGCGGCGTGCAATCCATCGACAAAGGCCAGACCGAAGCCGGTCTGTCTCTGGGCCTGTCACGCTCCCAGACTTTCTGGAACATTGTCTGGCCCCAGGCCTTCCGACGCATGATTCCGCCCCTGGGCAACCAGGCCATCGTCAGCATCAAGGACACCTCACTGTTCTCGGTCATCGGCGTGGGCGAACTGGTACGCCAGGGCCAGGTGTACATTGCCAATACCTTCACCGCGTTCGAGGTGTATTTTGTGGTGGCCATCATGTACCTGGCCATTACGCTGTCCCTGTCACTGATCCTGCGGCTGCTTGAGCGCCGTGGTGTCGCGTCTGCCTGAAGGAGCCCGAGCAATGACACAGATTGTAAAAATGAAGGGCATGAACAAATACTTCGGCAAACTGCATGTCCTCAAGGATATCGACCTGACCGTGGAACAGGGCGAAGTGGTGGTGATCATCGGCGCCAGTGGCTCCGGCAAATCTACCCTGATTCGTTGCGTGAATGGCCTGGAAGAATACGAATCCGGGTCGCTTGAGGTGGATAACCACCCTCTGGCCCCGAAAGGCGGGAATCAGAACAGCCTGGCGGAAATCCGCAAGGAAGTGGGCATGGTGTTCCAGCAGTTCAACCTGTTCCCGCACCTGACGGTGAAAAAGAACATCATGCTGGCGCCCATGAAGGTGAAAAGAACGGCCGAAGTGGTTGCCAACGCCACCGCCGAACGCCTGCTGGAACGTGTAGGCATCGGCAACCAGGCCGATAAATACCCCAGCCAGCTATCCGGCGGCCAGCAACAGCGGGTGGCCATCGCCCGGGCTCTGGCCATGGAGCCCAGGCTGATGCTGTTCGACGAACCCACGTCAGCGCTGGACCCGGAAATGATCGGGGAAGTGCTGGATGTCATGCGGGAGCTGGCCCGAGAAGGTATGACCATGATGGTCGTCACCCATGAAATGGGCTTCGCCCGCGAGGTGGCCGACCGGGTGATTTACATTCACGAAGGCCAGATTGTCGAGGAAGGCAAACCCGACGAGGTGTTCGATAACCCTCAGAATGAGCGCACCCAGGCATTCCTTTCCCGGGTACTGGCACACTAACAGCCCCCCTTTCGCCTCGATGGAACCTTTCTATCGAGGCGAAACCTTTCCTCCACGAAGCTACTCACGCTTAGCAGAAACTCTCCCCTCACCAAATCGATCACGCAGAGCGCGCGCTGTCTGCCATTGACCCAGAAGCCTTCGCGAACTATGAGCGGCCGGGCGATAGCTTTGACATATCTTCGTGATATAAGGTTATTACTTTATCGAATTAGTCATTAAGGCTATCTTTTAACTGTCAACAAGGCAGAAAAGTCTCAAGAGGATATACCTATGGATACTCAAGCAGCAC